>JBBSHY010000001.1:0-77962 GCA_038232415.1 Saccharimonadales bacterium (SeqCode)
TATACATTGTGCGACATCACGTCTATAACGAAACATCTGTACTCTGCTGCACTTTTTCTCTAAATCTTTTTCTTGCCTGCTACGCTTGCCATGTTTAATTAGTTACTTGCTTACCCTGTCGTTGGTGTTAGTTGCCGATTTAATGTTTATGCTATGCTGCATTGCCTAGATTAAGTATAGTAACTTAGTTCGTATTTTGTATATTTGATTATTGCTTTTTAGCGATTATAATACGGTGCTTTGTCCGGAGCGTTTTAAAGACAGGCTTTTTAGTTAATTCTTTATTACTCGGCGAGAGCGTAGGTGGCTTTGGCGACGCGCTTGAACTGCGGTTTGCCCTGGAGATTCAAAAGGATAGTGGTCTCTTTGACGAAACGGCTTTTAAGAACGCGCTCGACGATTTCATCCCGGTGTAGTGGTTTGTTGGCTTGTCTTAGAACTTCGCTGATGATGTCGGCTACAGTGCCTTTTTCGTAGCCCCATTCTTTGAGTGCATAAATACCGCGGCCGATTAAGACAAAACGCTTATCTTTAATAAGTTCGTTGTGGATGGCTTGAGTGGTAACGTCTTTACGTTTAAAATCGCTATCTTTAATGGACGCCGCAATTTCATTAAAGTGCAGGTGCTTGCCGTTCTCTTTGAGGATGACGTAAATCTTGTCACGAATGTTCTTAGGATTAACCATAGGCCACTTAATAAGTCCCCAGCGGTCATTAAGGGTGGCAAGCTGCTTTGAAGTGCTGGCCAGAGCAGCAGTTGTCTGCGCACTGCCTATGCCCGCAGCTTTAGCTATTTGGTCTATGGCTTGCGGTTCACCGATTTGCTTAATTGTGTCAATCAATTTGCTAACGGATGCTTTAATGACACTCACATCGTGTGATGCTTTAACGCCAACACTGTAGTAAAAGTTGTCATCTTCCAGAACGATAGATAATTCCGGGGAAAGTTGGCTTAAGAATGCCACACGAGCCTGCTCTTCACGATTTGGGGTGTCGCTAAGTTGGGTCGCTAAGACACTAACGCGAGCGACATCACCGGAAGCATGCAGTAATTCCAATACCTTGCTTTGGAAGTTAGCTATGTGTGGTAGCTCCCCCTGCTCTGCCGTACTGCGCAGTTTGGTAATAACTGACTTCTCTAGTTGTCTAACTCTTTCACGGGTGATACCTAGCATCTCGCCAATCTGCTCTAATGTTTCCTTGCGATCAAACAATCCAAAGCGGCGGCTAACTATTTCACGCTCACGTTCTCGCTCAATGGTGGCGAGTATATCAGAAACTAGTTTTTCAGTTGTTGGATCTGTATCTGTTACGGTCTGAGTCATATTAGTACGCTTCCCTTGTTATAATAACAACTTGGTAGTATTATAAAACTATAATTTTTAAAAGTCAATACATTACCTGTCTATAACTTATTGTAGCACAAAGCTGACAATATTACCCAGTGTATGTTGTAAAAATACTACTAAGCCACCTGCTTTACTGAGCGGCAAAAAAACAGTTATGGTTTAACGGCTTTTTAAGTTACGTTTATACCTGCGCGACTTACCCTGTTTTTTTGCTGGAGCTGCTGCCAGCATAGCTTTTGATTCATCTTCTGTTAGCTTCGCCGGATCTTGGTTCTTAGGAATACGGGCATTTTTTTTGCCGTCTGTTATATAAGGGCCATAAGGGCCATTTAGTATTTTGATGCCGGCCGCGAATTCTTTGATATTCTTAGCAGAATCTTTAACCAGTTTTGCTTCGTATAATTCAAGAGCTTCAGCTAATGTGACATTGCGGGGGTCAAGCGGTTTAATTGATACGAATGTCTTGTCAACTTGAATATAGGGCCCAAACCGGCCGATGTTGGCTTTTACCTCTTGGCCCTCCTTTGTTTTGCCGATTAGCCTAGGTAACTTAAACATTTCCAGAGCTTGCTCTAATGTAACGGTATCAATAGTACTGTCCGCCGGCATTGGCGCGAAGGCAGGTTTCTTGTCTTCTTCAGCGGTATCGCCCTTTTGTAGCATTGGGCCGTAGCGGCCAAAGCGGGCAAAGATCGGTTCCCCGCTTCCGGGATCAGTTCCAAGCTCTCTGGCTTGTGAAACTTCCTGACGTGAGATGTCAGCTGAATTCTCTATCAAAGGGTGGAAATCTTTATAGAAGTTGCCAATCATTTTTTTCCAGGCCTCTTTGCCATTGGCAATATTATCGAAGTTTGCCTCAACGCGAGCTGTAAAGTCATAGTCCACGATGGCTGGGAAATATTTAACGAGAAAATCGGTAACCACCTCGGCAATACCAGTAGGTACTAATTTTGCACGGTCTGCACCTGTAATAACTTTTGTTTTTTGACTATTAACTTTACCTTTCTTTAGTTTTAGCTCAGTTACTTCGCGCTCTTTACCTTCCAGATCGGTTTTTTCGACGTAGCCGCGAGTCTGAATGGTGGAGATAGTTGGAGCGTAGGTACTCGGCCGACCGATCCCCAGCTCTTCAAGCTTGCGCACTAAAGTGGCTTCAGAATAGCGGGCTGGTGAGCGGCTAAAGGTCTCGGTTGCCCCCATAGACTCCATATCAAGTGCCTGACCGGCTTTGACCGGCGGTAGGAGCGTGTCGTCTTTGGTGCCGCCATAGACTTTCATAAAACCGTCAAAACTTAGGATTTCACCTTTGGCCATAAATTTGTCGGGTTGGGTACTGATATCAATACTCACTTCTGTTCGCTCCAGCTTTGCCGCAGCCATTTGGCTAGCCAGGCCACGCTGCCAAATTAGCTGATAAAGCTTCTTTTGCTGTTCGTCATCACCTGCAATAGTTTTATTAAAGTCGGTAGGCCGGATGGCTTCGTGGGCTTCCTGGGCGCTGCGGTTCTTGGTCTTATATTGACGGACCTGGTGGTACTGCGCACCATAAACCTGTTTGATGTACTTTTCGGCGGCACCGATTGCTTGGCCCGACAAGGTAGTGCTGTCGGTACGCATATAGGTTATGTGTCCGGATTCATAGAGCCGCTGGGCTAGTGTCATGGTTTGGCGCACGCTATAGCCCAGACGGCGGCTGGCTTCCTGCTGCAAGGTGCTGGTGATAAATGGTGCAGCGGGGCTGCGGCTGCCAGGCTTCTGGGTAACATCACCGACTGTGTATTCAGCACCAATAACTCTTTCCAACCACGCATTCGCGGATTTTTCATCGGGCAGTTTAGTTTGAAGTTCAGCCGGAATCTCCTGCCCTTTCGCCATGAAGACGGCAGTGATTTTGAAAGAACTATCAGCCGTAAAATCCCGTATTTCTCTTTCACGCTCGACTATGAGGCGGACAGCGACGGATTGAACCCGTCCGGCGCTCAAGCCTGTTCGCACTTTCTTCCATAAGACCGGGGATAATTCGTAACCGACCAACCGGTCTAAAACCCGGCGGGCTTGCTGGGCATCAACAAGTTGGCGATTAACCGTACGTGGATTTTTAATGGCTGCATCAATAGCGGCCTTAGTGATTTCGTGGAACACAATACGCTTAGTTTTCTCCGGATCAAGCTTGAGGGCCTGCGTCAGATGCCAGGCTATAGCCTCTCCTTCGCGATCTTCGTCGCTGGCTAGCCAGACTTCGCTACCAGCCGCGTTTTTTTTAAGTTCTGCGACTATTTTCTTTTTATCGGCACTGATTTCATATGTTGGCTCGAAATCTTTTTCTAAGTTTATGTTCAGACCCTTTTTAGGTAAATCCCGGATATGACCAAAACTACTTTTTACCATGTAGTCTTTACCCAGAAATTTCTCGATAGTACGAGCTTTAGCCGGACTCTCTACTATAACTAAGTTTTTTGCCATAAGCCTCTATATTAAGCGCACTTACACTCAGAATGCAACCTATATATAAAAGAATCAACCGAATAAGTTTTGGCCAGCCTTGTAGCCAGCCCACACACCCAGAAACGAGCCAACTGCGCTTAATAGAATGCTCCAAAGGCTTAGCCAGTTGCCATTAGCTAACGCAGCGCCTAACCAACCGCCTATAGTTCCGCCTATAGTTATACCTAGGAAAATCATAAGCTTCATGCTATTGCAGTTTAACATGTTCCCTGGCTAGAAGAGAGCCCAGTGGTTGGCGCCAAGGGGTCGGATTTTGCCGCCTATTTCGAGCATGGTCAGGACCTGGTTAAACTCGCTGATAGATAGTTTACTAAGACTCAGTAGTTCATCGCCATCCGTGTTGCCCTGCAATAATAGATCAAGAACCGTTTGTTCGTGGGCATTGCGGCCTTTTACATTGCGCACTGTGGTTTGATGTTCACTAAAGCCCAGAGCATGCATAACATCTAAGTACGATGTTACAGGAGTAGCGCCGGTCTTTATCAAATTGTTAGTGCCTACTGAGCCACTGCTGGTAATATTACCCGGCACTGTCAATACGTCTTTCCCCTGCTTAAGCGCGAAATTGGCAGTGTGCAAGCTACCGCTTTTTTCAGCAGCTTCGGTGATTAATACCAGGTCGGCCAAACCCGAAACTATCCTGTTACGGGCAATGAAATACTGCTTTACTGGATGTATACCTGATTTATACTCACTTACTAAGGCGCCGCCCTTATCGATAATCTCTTGTCCTAACCGTTTATTAGCTGAGGGTGCAATGTCGTCCAGGGGGCTGGGCAATACGGCTATTGCCAAACCGCCGGCGTCCAGCGCTGCCCGGTGTGCTGTACAGTCTACTCCCAGCGCCAAACCGCTTATAATTACTACGCCCTGCTCGGCTAATTCCCGGGCCAGCGTAGTTGTAACCTGTTTGCCATAAGGCGAAATATTACGGCTGCCCACAATGGCTACACGCGGCCTTTTTAATAATTCTTTTAGGGGCGCGCCTGTATGATACAACTGCTGTGGCCTACTAGGGATATTGCGGAGTAGATCTGGAAAATTATTTGAATTAAGCGTTAGCTTCTTGATAATCATAGTAAAATGTTCTAAAGTATTGACATAAGGTCATAGATTTGTTAAAATGGCAAGTTATGAGTTCTTATTAATAGGACTTCAAGCACCTTTTACCCCATTCTAACGCCTCCGGCCCTAAGATGTAATATGAGTTAATCATTTTTTAATCCCGGGGTTCGGAGCAAAACCGTTAGATTGTTTTAGAGCGCGCCATTAGAAAAAGTTGTTACCCTCCTCTTTTCTTGGCCTCGGCTGGTTTACCCAGAGCGCTCTAAGGCATACTAACCCCTTTAACCAGATTCCTTTGTTCAGCTTGCTGATCAGGGTCCCCTATTCAAAGCGAGCCTAAATGGTAGTCATCTTCTTCGAAGTTGCCTGACACGAGTCATTTGATTATAGGCATTGATGTTTCGCTGGGTTGGGTTGAAGGGACTGGCGAGAACTTTAGTTCTCGCCTTGAACAGGCCAACGAGCGGTGCCCACCCCCTCTCGTTGGTCTTTTTTAGACTAAGAAATTGCGGGTATCGTGGGGGAGTTCAGTGCCATATAAATATTCGCTCAGGATGGAATTGACCTCCCTTTTTAGGTTCGGCAACTGAATTTGCTGTTCTGCCGAGAATTTTTGCAAGACGAAGTCCTCGCTTTTTATTTTCATTGGTTTTTTGGGCCCGATGCCTATCCTAATACGGCCATAATCCTCGTTCCCAAGGTGTTGAGAGATCGACTTAATACCATTGTGACCTGCTGATGAGCCACCGGCACGCAAGCGGATCTGGCCGAAGTCTATATCCAGTTCGTCATGTAAAACGGCTATAGACTCAGAGTTTATCTTATAAAAATTGGTAACGGCCTGCACTGCTTCACCGCTTAGGTTCATAAAAGTCGTTGGTTTGATGGCGATGACTCGCGTGTCACCAACACGCCCGGTGCTGACAAGACATTTCAGGGCTTTCTTATTGATCCAATCCTCCATCTCATCAGCCTTACTGACAAATTCATCTACACACAAAAACCCAGCGTTATGCCGGGTCAAATCGTACTCTTTGCCCGGGTTCCCAAGCCCTACTAGCAAAGTTGTTTTATTCAGCCCTACGGTATAAAAATTCGTCGGGTCACTTACCTGAGGTCGTTGTTGAAGCCATGCCATCCTAGATTTTATCCTTTGTGGGGCTTAAACCATGCTTATGAGCTTTGTGTTTTTCGATGAACCAGAGTTGAATAGGGGTGCCTTCGTAGCCGTAGGTTTTGCGAAGGCGGGTTTCCAGATATCGGCGGTAGCTCCAGTGGACATAACGGCTGGAACTCCCGAATACCTTAAAAGCTGGAATTGGGTTGTCATGTTCCTGGACTATGTAGTTGAGCTTGGGCGTGCGTCCTTTCAAGCCGGCCGGCGGATGAGCGTCGACTGCCTGGCGTAGCCACTTGTTGAGCTCGGGGGTAGCGATTCGTTTGTCGCGCTGGGTATCAATATCGAGCGCTAAATCAAACAGCTTTGTAACGTTTTGGCCGGTAACCGCACTCGTAAAGATCAGGGGGGCCCATGGTACAAAGTCAAAGGTCCGGGCGATCTGGGGCGCAATGGTGTCGCGGGTGTAGGCGTCTTTATCTTCGGCTACATCCCACTTGCTGACTACCAGGATCAGGCCTTTGCCGGCGTCTTTGATCAGGCCGGCAATTTTCTGGTCTAATTGTACATTGAGCTCAGTGGACTCCATGAGTAGTAAGGCGACGTCGGCCTGTTCAATGGCGGCCAGGGCCCTAATGACGCTGAAGCGTTCAATACCGACCTCAATCTTGCCAGAGCGGCGGATACCGGCGGTATCCAGGAACTCCACTTCCCGTCCCTTATATTTGATTACCGTATGGTTCACATCACGAGTAGTACCGGCGCGGTCGGCCACAATGGCCTGCTGTTTTTTAGCGAGGGTGTTAAATAATTGCGACTTGCCCACATTCGGCCGTCCGACAATGGCGATCTTCAGCCGGTTATCGTCTTCCTCCTCGGTGGCCTTAGGTATTATCTCTTTCAATGTATTGAGAAGCTGCTCAATCCCGCGGGTCTGGGTGGTGCTAGTGCGTAGAATTGGTTTGATGCCTAAGCGGTCGAAGCCACTCAGGTCAAGCCCTTTGGCTTTATCGAACTTATTGATGATTAAAAAAACCGGTTTTTTGGAACGCAGAGCCATCTTGGCTACGCGGCGGTCCTCCTCGGTAATAGGCACGTTGGCCTCTACTACTACCCAGATGACGTCAGCGCTGTTAGCGGCTTGGGTTATCTGCTCCTGAATGGTAAATTCAAACTCATCTTCGGCATCTTTAATACCGGCTGTATCGACCAGCCAGAAATGCTGGCCGTCAAATTCTGCCTTGGCGGCGATGCTATCACGTGTGGTACCGGCCTCGCGCGCCACAATTGTCTCGCGCCGGTCCAGAATTGTATTAAATAAACTCGACTTGCCCACGTTGGCCCGGCCCACGATGGCCACAATCGGTAACTTCTTTCCCATTTAAATACATTTTAACAGTTTAAGCTGACTATTGGTTATAATTCCTCAACCGTGGTTATTGCTTTATGTAATGTCCTAGGGGCAAATCGTTGAGTTTATAACTGCCGAACTGGATACGGTGCAAACGCTTTACAGTATAGCCCAGGGCCAGGAAGGTGCGGCGGATCTGGCGGTTGCGGCCTTCGTGCATAGTAACCTGCCAATCCTTACCTGCTTCGCCACGTTTCGTAATTGAGAACTTGCTGAGACCATCGTCTAGCTGGAGTCCCTGGTTTGCGACTTGTTTGTAGTGAATTCGTTCCAGAGGTTTGTTGAGACTGACTTCATAGACTTTGGTTTTAGTATAGCGGGGATGAGTTAGCTGGTTAGCCAGATCACCATCACTAGTCAGCAGGAGTAAGCCTGAGGAGTCTTTATCCAGGCGGCCGACGGGTTTTAGAGCTTGATAATCGGCAGGCAGCAGATCGTAGATAGTTTTACTGCCTTGCCCCTGCCTGGAGCAGACATAGCCCCTAGGCTTGTTGAGCATAACTGTCAAAGTCTTGACAAGATGTGTAATACGCTGCTTGTCAAGAGTTATGATATCCTCTTCGCCTACAATATCGCCCAAATGAGCACCACGTTGATTGAACTCTACCCGACCATCCTGGATTGCTCGGTCTGCAGCGCGGCGGCTGAGACCGGTCGCCTGGGCTACGAATTTGTTTATACGCATAATATAAAGTCTAATTCCAATTTAACCTGATATTTACTATGCGCCACCCACGCGGGAACAGTAATTTATTATAAAGGAATTTATAAGGCTATGCTGTTGGGATTGATCGGTTCACCATCGTTGGCCAGCTGGGGTCCATTTAACGGTGTAACAGTAGGTGTGGTTGGCGACGGCTCGGCCGTGGGCGCGATAGTATTTGACGGTTCCTTTGGCGGTTCGATGACTGGAGCTTCTGCTAAGGGAACAGAGGTAGCACCAGTTTCATTGGTGGCAATTATAGCGGTAGGCGGCGGCGGTGCTTTGGTGAGAGTTTGTTTTGCTGCGTCAATTGCCAGCAAAGTATTTAGATCCTTTTTGGGCTCACCGACTATAGGCTCAATAACTTTTTTATGGGCAATTGGTACACTGCCAGGACTGGCGATGTCTGGAGTGGTGGCAGTTTTCGTTGCTTCAGGGTTTTCATTTTCAGAGATATTGCTGGCTGGAGTTATCACGGGGCTGTTTATGTTACTGTCAGCCAGCTTTTGTGCCGCATCCGCCAGTAGCTTTTCATCGACGCTGGAGCTGGCAGCGGCATCAATATTTGATGTCGGTTCAGTTGAGGACGGTGTAGGTTCGGGTTGAAGTACTGTGGCTTCGTCGACTACGTCAGTGGCCGCCGTATCGTCCTTACTAGTACTTACAGGTGTGGGGTTGCTGGCATCGGGAGGGGTGGCGGCTGGTGGATTTTCCTCTTGGGTAGCACCGGCCGAAAAATCTTCAGTAGCCGGGGTTGTTTCTGTCGAAGTTTTTTGTATAACCGGTGATGTTGCTTCTTGAGTAGCTCCGGCCACAAAGTCCTCAATCTGAGCCTCAACGTCAGCTTCTTCGTGAGCCGTGGATTGAGTATTTTTTGCTGCTGCTTCTTCCTGCCCCAGTAAACTAGCTATTGGTTCGGTTGGCGGCGAAGAAGGTGATACTAACAAGGAGGGGGTAGTAGAGCCATTGCCTGTAGGAGGTTGTGGAGCCGCAGAAGTATTAACAACCGTGGCCGGTGGTGTGACTACGGGAGTAGTAGAAGTGCTAGCTTGCTCATCACCTAGTAATTGGTGAGTGACTTTGACGATATCTTCAAGGGTTACTTGTGATTTAACAAGGTAGCGATCGGCGCCCAAACGGTCGGCCCGCTGCTGGTCGTCACTTTGACCGAGGGCTGTAAGCATTATGACTTTGACGTTTTTAAGTTCTTCGGTGTTACGTATGATGTCTAGCATTTCAAACCCGCTGATTTTTGGCATCATAACGTCAGAAATAATCAGATCGGGTTTCTCGGCTTTGGCGATAGCCAATGCTTCCTCGCCGTCTTTGGCTGAAACGATTAGATAGCCTTCAGCCTGCAGCCGTGCCTCATAAATTTCACGTAAGTTATTGTCGTCTTCGACCAGCATCAATTTTGTCATAGCATCAACCCCTTTACATTTTGATTATGGTTAGGTTTGTCATTATTGTATCACAGAGATAAGTTAGAACTCATCGGTATAATCTCAGTAGCGTTCTTTCCGTCTGCCCCGAACTTATTAGCCTTTTCAGTACTAAGCCTCGGCAGGTTTATATAAAAACTACTGCCCTTGCCTACCTGGCTCTCTACCCAGATCCGACCGTTATATAATTCGATGATTTTTTGGCAAATAAACAGGCCAAGTCCGGTACCGCCGACTGTCCGGGTGGCTGAATTGTCGACTCTATAAAATTTTTGGAAAAGGTGTGGCAGGTCGTCGGCAGGTATACCTGGCCCCGTGTCACGTACATAACACTGAGCGACCTGTTCATTACCAGTTAAGCCTATGGAAATTCTGCCCTCGGGCGTGTATTTAACCGCATTGTCGAATAGATTAGTAATAACTTCACGAAGCCGGTCCGGATCGGCGTACACATAATACAGGGGCATTAAAATCCGCTCTCCGGCCTGATTCTTATTATTTGTGGCGTTTATAATGTTACTTGCACCTGTAATAAAGTCCATGGATAAACCTTTTTTCTCGGCAACCAGACGCAGGTCACTGGTCAGCTGTTCCAGATACTCGCCTAGCTCTATGACGCTTGGGTGACTGGTCAGCCGGCCATCCTCGGCCTTAGCACTGGTAAGCAGATCCTGAAATAATTTACCAAGATGCTGGGTTGAAGTATGGGCTTTTTCAAGATAGTCACGGGCCCGGTTGTCTATATTCGTGACCTTTTCGTTCAAGGCCAGCGCCAGGTATCCTTCAATGGCCGCCACGGGCGTGCGCATTTCATGGCTGGCGGTACTGATAAAATCAGCCCTTTGCCTCTCTTCGGCCCGTTCTTTACTGACATTACTGAGTATGGCCACGGCAGCTGTAACCCGCTTATTAGCGTCTGTTATAGGTGTGAGGTTAAGACTAATGGGAATCTGCTTTCTGTCCCGGCTCATCAGGAAAGCGTTATTGGCACGTAAAGTTTGACCGGCAGTAAAAATCTGTTCAAAGGGGTTGTCTGTTTTGACATATGCTTCGCCTTTGTCATTGACCAGCTGAATAACGTAGTCTACGCTAATTCCGGTAGCTTCATCAGGCTTCCAGCCGCAGATGGCACTGGCCCCAGGATTTATCAGCTGAATGATCCTTTGAGCGTCGATCAAAATCACACCATCTTCGATGTTATCAATTATGGTTTTGAACTTTAAGCTATCATCGCGTAAGTTAGCCGGCAGATTAGTATTTGGAGAGCCTGGATTGGGGCTAGGAGCCTTTTTATTTAATAAATTTAATAAATTCATAACGCTTATACTTTAGTTTAGCAAATTTTATCGGAATCCGTTCAGTCTTTCCGGCTCTGTAGACGCCTTCTAACAGATATGATAAGATAATCCGACGACGAATTTACGGCCTCATCGTCTAGCGGCTAGGACACCAGGTTCTCATCCTGGCAACCGGGGTTCGATTCCCCGTGAGGTCACCACTTTAATGCTATTATTTAGTTATGAATAGTCTGACAAAGAAAATACTTAGCCTCCTTTCCGTCGTTTGTATTGTTATAGCTTCAGTTCTTGCGTGGTTTTTTATTGAAATAGGTTATGACGGCTGCTGTGGTGCTCCGCAAAACTATAGTAATGACAGCGTACAATCATTAACCCACCTAGCAGCTTTTCTCGTAGCTATTGTGTTAGTATGGTTTGTTTTGCGGTGGGGCTGGAAGCACAAGTTATAACGAGCATATACGCATAAATCATGAAATTTTATGACTTCTGATTTTAATTGATTCCATTGAATCCCAGTTCGGGTCACCAAAAGCACATTACAAATGAGAAATATCGCCTAGAGTTCATTACTGAGCTGAGACGCTTGTTCTTATCTGTTAGCAGTACGATTCTCCCGGGAAATTAATCAGCGTAGGGTTATGCTTATTCGTGTGTTATATTCGGTTTATGAAAAATAGGCCAAATCAACCCACATTCCCGTTCACAATAAAAAGCTGCCTTGGATTGATACTCCTCTATTCACCCGTAATTCCAGTACTTTTCTTCTCCCCACTGCTAATTGCTAAATTTTTCGGTTATTATTTGGCGCTGAGAATCGGTATAACTAAGAGTAACTTTATTGCATACGTCATACTGTCCCAAGTCGTTTCAGCTATCATTCTGTATTGGATAATTGTCCGGAGACTAAAATTAACGCGGACTTCATGGACTACCTTAGGGCTTCGTAAGTTCGGCGGCTGGCGAGCCATAAAGTATATAGCGGGGTGGCCGCTAGTTATCATAGCCATAAGTATACTTATACTGGTTGTTACTTCGCTGTTCGGTGTAACTCCGCCAGACAATTCAAAAAATGCTGCCACTAACCTTTTGTCTGGTAAATTATTGCTTGGTTTAGTACTGGTCTCTCTAATGGCGCCGCTTATTGAAGAGATTTTATTTCGCGGCATGTTGTTCACAGCAGTCTCAGCGAAGTATAGCTACAGTTACGGTATCGCGCTATCTTCTCTAATATTCGCAGTTATCCACTTGAACCCTTTGCAGATGATCACAGCTCTAATATTTGGCCCTTATCTATGCTGGATGTACAGAAGACTGAATAGTATCTACCCTGGTATGTTATTGCACGCCCTACATAATGCAGCAGTGACCCTACTGTTCTTTTCACGATAGGCTGCACTTACAGCGAAAGTAAAGCCATCTATTCGGTGCCCACAGAGCACCGCTGCTTTAGCCGTGGGTGTCTATTAATTGCACGAGCGACGAACTCAATTATGTATGGTATATAAAATCGATTTATAATTCGTTCCACCTTACGATTTCGCCTACAACAACTTTATAAATCGGGTGAGGTAGGTCCGCCACGTTTGTTAATTCTTTAAATTTGGTATTATGCATGTATGGACGACGACCAGCCCCAAAATCAAAAGTCTTCGGTTCAGCAACAAACCGTCGAAGCTATAAACAAGTACGACCGACCCGCTAAAACAGGACTACTGTCATTACCATATCAATTGCCCGGGCTAATAGCGTTGTTGCCAGCCTATATTACTGATCGATTAGTGCATCGCAACGTCACACATAACGAAGGCTTGCTAATTGTGCTCCTTGTATTCTTCAGCTTTCAGATAGTGATAGGTTTGTACTTTCGGTCACTTCTTCGTAAACACCCTGACTTGAAGTGGCAAATTTTAATCAGATAGTTCGGAAATCCGATTGTATGTGCCGCTGTGCTATAGCTTTTGGTTGAGCATATATTGTCGGAATTCTGACTTTAATATCTCTTTCCAGCGTTGAAGCTCACTATAAATGGGTGCTAAGATTTCAAGTGAGAGGTCACCACAAATATGGTATAATATATAAAATGCCATTGCATAATCATGAACTTTTTAAAACGCGTGACGATATTCCCGATCTTGTTGCTCCAGAACTTCTGCTGCCACCTGAACGTTCAAATGTTCATATACTAAAAGCAGAACAACATTCTCCTTCAACAACTACACCTGTTGAGGTCGGATTCTGTTTTTATAAACTCGACGCAGGAAGATTCACAGCCGAACGACAATTACTTGGGTATTACCATGAAGATGGTGGAGTGCCTAAAGATTTTCTGGAAAATAACTGGGGTAATCATCTTGGTAGAGTAATGCTCAAAGCTATGCTGGATCCAGAACGACGAGCTCCGATTGATTTAGTTGAAGCGTACAGAAGAGAGAGTAAGTTTAGGGGATTCAATCCGAACGAAGAAGCTTTCTTTTCAGGCTTTGTTGAAAACTGGGGTGTTCTCGAACGATAATGATCTGGTATAGGGTTTACTGAACTTGATCAGTTCTTTCTTAATTCGGTTCCAATCTATCCCAGTTCCTGTCACCATTTATTGACTAAAGTAAACAGATATTGTAATGTAGTTCCATGAGCTACGACACCTTCCCCTTTGATAATCAAGGTCGACCTCCACATATATTTCGCCTAGCAGAAAAAGTGGGTATTGACGCTTTCAAAGATCGGTATTTTGCAGATACAGAAGGCGCGTATACTGAACTGCAAGAGCGTTATTATCCTGATGCATGGATGTTTACCGTCGGAGATGATCAAGAGCCAGCAGCTTCTTATACTGTAAGATGTTCTACTCCCGCAGAGCTTGCCCTTGCATACTCATTACGACCCAAAGGTATCAGTGCGCATATTATTTTAGAACCTGCTCAGCAGAATGGTGAAATTGTCCAAAAGCAATAATTTCTGTTTTTAGACGATTCCAATCGATCCCAGTTCGGGTCACCAATTCGAACACTTTATAAATGTTGTCTGACGTTTGCTATACTTCTGCTAATGGAAGTTGTAGAGCAAACCAACAGTCGTGTAGTCCTAAAGTCAGCCATATCAAGAGCTTCGATTTGGTCAGGCGGGTTGACCACTATTATTGCAGCCATTCTCTTTGCGAATCTTATTTCTGTTAAGGGTAATAGTTACTTCTACCATAGACTTTTACCAGCTGTACTCCTGTTATATGGACTTTTTTGTATAGTAACGCTCCGCATCAGTACTTTATCGCTTGATAAAGTTGCAGGTACAGTAACCCGCAGAAATAGTTACCTATTCGGGATAATTTCCAGGACAAGGTCTATGGAACTGGCTAATCTAGGACAATTTAGCATTAGGCACATAAGTACCTACAAATGGAATCCGGCTGCAATGTGGTTCACGTTTCATAGTAATAATGCAAAGCTTATATTTAAGTCAGATCGCCTCCACTTCGGCGAAGGAGTTAATAGGTATGATGCGAGGAACTCCCAGGAGGAAGCGTTAGGCAACTTCGTAGCGCAATTTATTAGTCTGCCAGTGACTCTCAATGACAAGATGATTGATTCGAAAAACCTTAAAACTCGAATGTCAGCCGTTATCCTTTTGCTGGTAGCTGGAGGAGCTTTTGCGCTTGCGAGTACCTGGATATACTACCATCTGGTAAAACATCCTTAGTATATTGATTAGCCTAAACTAACTAATCAATATATTTCCATCTAAGTATCTCGGCGCATATTTCTCTATAAATCGACAGGCGCATAAAATACCATAGATAACTAATTAAGTTAGATATAGTAGGATGGGAGCATGAGAAAACCAATTTCGTATCTGCGGAAAATAGCGGCGGTTATTATCGGTGTACCTTTATTTATTGTGGGGCTTATTCTTATTCCGTTGCCCGGGCCTGGGTTGTTGGTCTGCTTCGCGGCGCTTTTTATTATTTCTTTGGAGTTCGATTGGGCAAAGCCGCATCTGGAGCGCTCCAAGGCTGAACTTAAGAAAATCATTCAAAAGTCTAAAGACCGCAGTAGCAACCTAACCGGCAAAAAGAAAAGCTAGGTTAAAGTTTTCGGAATATTTTTAGGTTTTCGCTTGACGTAATACTTTTAAATAAATATAGTTATAGACGCATAACTAATGAGTGGGGCTAATGCTAATAGAATAGGTTGTCTACAGGCAGGAGGAACCATCATATGAAAAAAGAAATAACAACAAGTATGTATAACTTCTTTTCAGGGTTGGTAAGAAAAAAACGTGTGTTTATTGTAGCTAGTACTTTGCCTATATTAATGGGTCTGGGCATGACGCCGATAAGCTTTGGGCCATTTGCAAGTCAAGTATCTTTTGCCTGCTCTTTTGACCCAGCCATGGATGCTACTACTTCCAGTGATGATGAGCCTATTGTCATTAATCCAATTTGGCGAGAATGCGTTGCAAATACTGCTGAAGCAGCTAGAAAAGAGTCCGACGCTTTCTTGCAAGAGTGTTTAGATGAGGGCCACTATACTGAAGCGGAATGTATAGCAAAGGCCAGTGCATATAGGGATAAAATGCATGACTGGTTAACTTGCATATGTGTAGCTGAGCATAGCGGCCTATCGCCGCAAGGTTGTGGACCCCCGCCTTCTCCCTGATGAAATTCAAGTAGCACTCTGACTCACAGTCTTGCCATTTGGACCACCGGGAGTTCTTGCCGGTTTGTGGTGTAGCGTGGGCTGCGCAGGCGGTGTTTGGGCTCCCAGGCCTGGCTGAGGTCTTCAGCTGCGTAATGTATGGTGCGCTTGTCGTAACGGCGGTTGATGGCGTCCAGAGCCTTTAACCGGTCCAGAGAGGCTTGGCTGCCGGGCAGATCGACATAGCCGAGCAAATCTGCCTGTAGGCTTTGCTGACTAACTAAATCATGAAGCAAAATATTTACCCGGTGATAATAGGCTTGGGGGTTGAAAATGGCGTTAGTGGCATCGACCAGCGCTGAAGCAATACTGCCCGTATCAGCCGTGGGGGTCTGAAACTTGACTATACGGCCGGAGCGCTGGTAACCCGGCTTGTGGTGGTTCGTGCTAAGGGCTATGACCGCGCTTCCGGCCAGTAACCCTTCACGGCGCAAGCGCCAGGCTGCCCGGGCTGTCAGGCTGGCTATAGCTGACTCGACCACCGAGAACTGGTTAGTATCTTGGCCGAACATCCGGCCGTGCATGACACTCTGGCGTACCCGGCCGAATGCTTCCAACGGATGGCAGGACTGGCCGCCCAGTTCGGCGACTAGCTGCCGGCCGTGGACGCCCATCAATTGCTGGGCGTGCCGGGGCCGCATCCGGGTCAGATCGAGGGCACTGTAGACGCCCTCGGCTCTGAGGCGGGGCGCCAACCGCCAACCGATACCCCAGATGTCGTTTATAGGGGTGTTTATCATGTAGGACCTTAAAATGTTAAGAGGCAGTCCTATTAAGCTCAATATTCCTGCTAAGTTATCCTCTTTTTTAGCGTGCTCGCGGGCTAATTTGGCCAAGGTCTTAGTCGGGGCAACACCCATAGATATAGGAATGCCTACTTCCTTTAACAAGCGCTGCCGGACTGCCCCACCCCACCGTGTGTAGTCACTAATTTCGAGCTGACTTAGATCGAGGAAAGATTCATCGACTGAGTAGACTTCGGTGCGGGGCGTAATGCCACTCAGCACACGTGTGATACGCTCCGAGATATCACCGTACAGCTCAAAATTGGCACTGAATTGCACTACCCCTTGGCTTTTAAACAATGACTTGTACTTGAAAGCTGGTGCGCCCATTGGGATGCCGAGTGCTTTGGCTTCATTGGACCGTGATATGGCGCAGCCGTCATTGCTGCTGAGTACGATAACCGGCCGCCCTTCCAGGTCGGGCCGGAACAGCCGTTCGCAGCTGACAAAGAAGTTATTGCAATCGATGAGCGCGAAAACCGGTTTCATGGCCGGTACTTATGGATGGTGGCGGTCACCACGCCCCATGGCTTATCATCGGGCGTTAGCTGGGGCTGGCGGCAAATGATCAAATCGTCAGACCGCCAGGCGATTATTAAATCGTTTGCCCCGGCCTGTAGTGCCCGGTCAATAACGGCGATGTCACCGTCATAGATACCCTGGTCGGCCCAGCTATGCCCAGCTACCCGGAATAGATACGTACTACTGGGCCGCTGGATCAGTAGTTGGTTTATATCTAACGCTAATGGTGCGGATTCACCTCGTCGGTCAAGTGCTGGGTTGGGAAAGCCACTGTGGACCGACACGCCGTCGCTGCCGGCTAGAGTTTGTAAATCGTCGTGCATAATTTTGTCTCCTGTTGTTTCATGTTTCTAAAGTGTATTCGCGTCCGCGATAAACAATTCGCCGCGGATAGCTTTCGAAGCGCCGCTGAGCCGGATTGTTAGCAAAGAGAACCGACGTGATTTGCACGTCCTGCGTACCAAAGGTTGGGATTTCCATAGTTCAAACTCCTAAATCAAGTAATAAAAAGACTGACTGGCAGAGGCCAGCAAACGGGTTTAGGGTCTGGAGCTTACAGCGAGATGTTGCTACCGTTCGGAGCGAAACTCTTGTGCTGGAAACTGATGTTTGAGCTATGAAAGAAAACAGGGGCCGGAGCGTGTCTTCTTGATTATAAGTCTGTGTGGTAAATGCTAACGCAAGTCCCCACATGGCTACCATTAATTATACTCCCTGCTGTCAATCCTCTAAGACTGAGTCAAAGCTCGCCTACCACTCCATGGCAGGGACTATTCGACTGTATTGAGGAAGTCGACGAGCTCGTGGGGGGTGAATTCGGCCTTAACCAGGTAGCCATCGGCCTGCTTCTCAATATCGGCGCGGACATCTTCGCGCTGTTCCAGGTTCGTCGTAATGATAATTTTGGCACGGATTGGTGGTACCCGGGCTGGATCGCGCAGAACGCGCAGGATTTCGATGCCTGTCAGGCTGGGTATCATAAGGTCAAGCAGAATAATGTCATACTGGTTGGTCTGGGCAGCTGCTAAGGCTTCTTTGCCATCGGCTATGGCGTCTACCTGATAGCCGCCTTTTTGCAGGGCACGGGTGTACAGCTCAGTGATAAAGCGTTCATCTTCGATACACAGAACCTTACGACCGGTTTTAGGTACGGTGGGTTTAGCGGGGCTTGTAGGTGGTTCCATAATTCATTTCATTGTAGCATGTCAAAAGCCGCAGCTACGGCCTTAGTTAGCGCCGGTAAAGCGAGTGGTTCTTGATCCAGCCATGGGCGCCCCGGGTAATTGCTTGGTCGCCGGTTTGCTTAATGGTTTCAGCTAGTTTGGCATATGGTATGACTGTAAAACTAAAAGTACTGCCTTCACCTTCGCGGCTTCGAACCCATATACTACCTCCGTGGGCAGCGATAATGGCTTTGCTTAGGTAAAGACCTAGTCCGGTACCGCCTATTTGAGCACGGTTGCGGTGATCACGATAAAATTTAGTAAAAAGGTTCGGCAAAATACTGCTTGGAATGCCCTGGCCGAAATCCTGAATGCTGGTTTCAATTAAACCGTCTTGGTTAAGGTACGTATTAATCTTTATCGTCTTGCTTGTGCCGCTATATTTTATGGCGTTGTCGATAAGATTGTTTATGACTTCACGTATGCTCAGGCGATCGACACCCACAGCCGGTAAATCAATCGCAAAGCTACACTGAAGAGTTATTCCCCGAACTTTGGCTCTCAGACTAATCATTTCAACAGCGCTCTTTAATATAGTGCTCCAATTTTCAGACTGAAGTTTGAGCTCAAGTTGATCATTATCCACCCTGGCAACGTTCAGGATATTATTTACGTAACTCGTTAGCTGTTCAGCCTGTGCGTGCATTTTGAGCATAAAACCTTGCAATTCCGGGTCCATGCTTTGCCCGAACTCATCTTCAAATACTTCTATGTAACCGCGCAGTAAGGTTAGAGGTGTGCGTAATTCATGGACACTGAGCGCCATAAAGCTGACCGCTTGTTCATCCTGGCTGTATTGCTTGGTGTGGTCAAAAAGTACCAGCATAGTTTCGTTATTATCGGCATTGTTCCTGTTGTAGTAAGCGGCCAGATCAAATAAGCGGGGAGGATGATCATCTCGGACATTGAGTCGTACGCGTTCCCAACTCGTTACTGCCGTGGCGTTGTTGATTTTCGCTGCTTTGAGCCAAGTGTCGAATGTTGCTTCAGTCGGGAACGACATATCAAGTACCATATAAATATTTTTGCCGAGCATATCAGACGAGGCGATGCCGATATATTGAGAAGCGGCAACATTCGCAAACTTAATCGTTTGTGCCGAGTCGAGTACTATCAGCGGCAGAGGCAGATTTTGAGCAATAAAATTGTGGTGTAAGTCACTCATTTGCCGTTGGCTTTCAACTGTGGCGTTCTCGGCTATATTGGCCAATTTATAGATTTGTGCTGTCAGGCTGGTTACCAGCTCGCGTCCAAGCCGCAGCTTTTCGATTTTAGGTGCGGTTATGCCATGCTCAGAGGGGCTGAGGTGTACTATGGTCTGCCAGACGGCCCGGAGGGGCTGAATTACATAATTGCTAAAGAACCACATAATAACAAAAGCCAGTAAAGCACTAACAGTAAGACTGCCAGCTACTATTATGTAAGGGTTTAGGTTGGTGTGGTGTTGGAGCGTCCAATAGACAGCAATGACTATACTGTTTTCGACGACAATTATTGCCAGCAGGTATATTCCGATACGATTACGGAGTTGGTCAAGGTAGTTCATAGGCTCAGGGCGTATAGCTGACTTTGCCGGTGCTGGCTACAGCGCTCAGCCATGTCTGGCCCGGGTTTAAAGCCAAGGGGTTACCGGCCGCGTCAGTGAAGGTAAACTGGCTTTTTTCACTGGTTTTAGACCATTTGCCAGTGATGGCGGTGCCGTCTTGGAAGATGTAAGCCTGGCCATTGCCGATAGTGCCATATTGAGAGTGGTGGTCGTCGGCGGCCAGACCATAAGGCATAACCAAGGCGACGACCACACTGGGACTAATCTGTTTATTGCCATTGGCATCAATATGCGCAGCACCACCTTCGCTGCGGAGATAACTATTGGTCGTGGCATTGTAGGCATACTGCACATTATATTGAGGCCCGGAGAACGATAAATTGATGTTTTTAGCGATGGGTTGCTTGCTTGGCGCGGCTGTCTTACGGGTGAAACCGGTAAAAGTGCTGCTGGTGTAGCCTTTAGCGGTCTCTAGCTGATTGAGCGTGCTCAATGAGGTGTAGACATTGTGTGGTGCTGCCCGGCCGCTTATGCGGTGATAAGAACCACCGTTGGCGTACTGATCAAGGTCGCGTACTCCCCAGTTTTTGATATCAGCCAAGGCTTCCGGGCTGCCGCCGACATGGGCGTAACCGGCATCAAAGCCTAACGCCCATTGGATATAATACGGCCGGGCACTTCGAATTGGTCCAATGTCATCAGGTGATGTGTCCTGGAACAATGCTAGAAAACGAGTAATTCCACCCTCGGCAATGGCCTCAAACACTACACTGGCCTGACTCAAGCCGGACTGGGGACGTGAATCGGGGCTGTTCTCGATCATTATACCGGTAACGGGCCTTAAGTTGACACCAGGATCAACCTGCAGGCCACTGAGTGCTGAGGCTTCGGTCTTTGGTTTGGCCGGAACTTTTTTGTGTGTAGGTGTTACAGTCGCCGACACAACCGGCCTAGGACCTATATGTGTAAGCAAAAAAGCGACTATGCATCCGGAGATAAGGGTTAAGACGGCACTGACCAGCCATTCTCTTCTGCCAAACGGCCATTTTAATTTCAGTTTTGTGAGCCAACCGCCTGCACTTTTGCCGGCTTTTGCAAACCAAGGCTTCGCATGAGCCTTGTTGTCCCTCGGCTGAGCTGATTCAGCAATATTGTCAGTTGCTGCCACTTCTTCAGGGGTTTTAAAGGTTGATGTATCTGGTGTTGGTGTTTTTGCAGGCAAACTGTTAAATGTGGCCTGCAAAGACTTTCCTGGCCGCTTAGCCGGCTTAAAGTCGCTGTCCATGCCCTACAGTATATCAAATGCTTGTGCTTATACTAATTGTCCAGCTAGCCTAAAGAGATGATAATTGCCTATCCAGGCGCTTAAGACTGCGTTGTTTACCGAGTACGGCTAAGGTCTCGGCTAGTCCCGGGCTGGCAGCGGCTTGCGTGGTGGCTATACGGATCAGGCTAAATAGAACGGCTGGTTTCTGACCGGTTAGCTCAATTAATTCGTTAAGCCTGGTTGTTAAGTCTGCTACTGAAAAAACACTGGTTTCAAGGCTGCTTCTTGCCTGTTTCAGCAAAATTTTTAAATCTTCTCGTGACAGCTTTTTGAGCTGCTTATGCTCAGTAATCAAGCTCGGGTCAAGTGGTAAATCAACGAAGAATAAACTGGTTAATTCAGGCAGCTCGGCAAAGTATTTTAAACGTTCCTGGACTAGACCCAGGACCTGCTTCTTATAGGCTTCAGCGTAACTCTCTGACTCAGGAGGCCAGTAGTTGCTAACTTTTTCGTACAGATCATCAAGTTCAAGCTCGCGTATATAATAGCCATTCATCCAGAGTAAACGCCGTTCGTCAAAGTGCGCTCCGCTCCGGTGGACCCGGCCTAGGCTGAATTTTTCAATCAGCTCTTTTCTCGAGAATATCTCTTGCTCGGTGCCGTCATTCCAGCCCAATGAAGCGATAAAATTAACCAATGCTTCGGGAAGGAAGCCATCACGGATGTAATCAAGTACGTCTTTGGCGCCATCGCGTTTACTGAGCTTTTTCTGCCCGCCCGGGGCGAGGATATGAGGCACAGTTGCCATGACGGGCGGTTCCAGTCCCAGGGCCTCGTACAGATTAAGATAATTTGGCACACTGGCAGTAAATTCCTGGCCGCGGATCAGATATGTGATATGCATCTCGCTATCATCAATAATATGGGCGAAATTATAAGTCGGGTAACCATCTGATTTAACAAGGATAAAATCGTCAATTATCTCCGGCCCTGTTGATAAGTCACCCAGTATGGCGTCGCGCCATTTATAACTTTTTGGATCTGATTTAAAACGTAGCGGTTTAGTGTCGTCCCACACTGGCGGATTATCCGGACGATGGTTACGGTACAGGAATGGACGTTTTTGGCTTACGGCCTGCTCGCGGAAAGCCTGCACTTCTTCGGCGCTGTAAGGATCAGTATATGCCCTGCCGGCATCAATTAACTTTTTGGCCCATTGCTCATAAATGCTCAGGCGTTCACTTTGGCGATAAGGTGCAAACGGGCCGCCGATATCAGGACCTTCGTCGTAATCCAAACCTAACACCCGCAGACTTTCCATAACGTGGCGGTCAGAACCGGCAACTTCCCTTTTCTTATCAGTATCCTCGAGTCGTAATACAAATTGTCCGCCACTTTGTCTGGCTAGCAGCCAGGCAAAGACTGCTGTCCGTACTCCGCCGACATGTAAATATCCGGTCGGGCTGGGAGCAAATCGTGTACGCAGCGGCTTCATATGACTCTATTATAAGAGAAAAGTGTGTCCAGTGAAATTACAGTGAGGTGGCGAGTTCAACTAGTTGGTGGTCGCTTAGTGAGCCGTTGGCTTGGATCACGTACCAGAAACCGTCATTAATCCACGTAGCATTGTGCTGACTATAGAGATATATGGTGCGGCCACCAGCTTCAATAGTTTTATAGTTTTGGTCGATAGGAGCTACAAAAGTATTACGCAGGACTAAGTTATCCCAAGTCGAACGTTTTTGGATTAAACTGTAACGACGGTCGTCGCTGTTACTATGAAATTGAGCGTCCACAATCCCGGCACCGTAATTAAGTTTTCCTAAACTGAAACCGGCCGGCTGGTAATCCGGTAGGCTGGCGCTGAAACCAACCTTTGCTGAAGCCATTTGTAAGCGTATGTTTGGCAAATTTTGGACTACAGCTCCGCCCAGTAAGAGTACTCCCATAACTCCAGCTATGCCCGCACGTCTCTTTAGTTTAGTACGGACATGACGAGATTTCCGGAGAGGCTGCTGCTGATGGCTAGTGGCCTGTTGAAGGGCGTGTTCCAAAAGCGCAGCGGTAGCTGTTGGCTTATCCGGGGTCGCCGGCATCGTTACAGCATGATGTCTGGTGGCTGTATGCGGAGTGTGAGCCGCGGCGTTAGGTTGCACAGGTGCCGGCGTGAGTTTGGTTACGGTTGCTGCCGAAAAGTGATTAATGTGCTGGCTTCTGGCGATCCGTGCGGCATGTTGTAAACGTTTAGTATCGGGGTGCCACGCAGGCTTGCTAATAATGGTAGTAACAGGCAGCTTCATTTGTCTCTCGGCGGCTCCCTGCGCTTTAAGCTGCTGCTTCAGACTTGGCCCAGGTTTTTTGACGGCATGCCGCATCAATGTGTGTGCCCTAGTAGGAGTGTGTGGCTGAACGTGCTTAGCAGGTTGCCTCGCTACATCATGACCAGACGGTTCATCCGCTACCGGGATCTCATCTACAACCACTGGCCTGGCTTGGCCATGTTTTAGGGGCGGGCCAGACACTACAGCGCCCGTATGAATATCGTAGCGTTGACCGTTTATTTCTATAATGTTGTTGTTTTTGCCCACGTGTCCTGCCTGACGATTGGCTTACGGTTTAAGGTATATATACATATTAAACCCTCTTGTGCTTCGAAGCAAGTCAATACATACTATGTTTAATACCCTATAGGAGCTATACAATCGATTATTTTGATCCAAAAAAACAATTTCAGCATAGCATAATTTTGTATACAGGCTATGTGCTGATCGCTATAGCCATTGTTATTGCTACGCTAATTCTGTTATATCAAGCATATGGCTTCGGTCTGGCAAAAGGCACAGTCATTCAAAACGGCTTAACGTTTTTCTCTAGTCAGCCCCACCCTGCGAAAATTTATGTGAACGGAGCACTAAAGACGTCCACTAACACTCGTCTGGTATTACCCGCGGGTGTATACCAGATTAAACTGAGTCGTGATGGCTACCGTGACTGGCAACGTAAAATTGAGCTGAACGGCGGCAGCGTTCAACATTTCGATTATCCATTTTTGTTTCCGAAAGTCCTTACTACCAAAACAATACATCCGTACAGCTCCGCGCCGGGGCTTATGACGCAAAGCCCGGACAGACGTTGGCTATTTATTGAGCAACCTGGTTCTATGACAAATTTTGACATTTATGATCTAAAGAATCCTGCCAAGCCCGCAGTAGCTATATCGTTGCCGGGCGCTCTGCTTACTAAAGCAATTAACCCTACAGGTGAAGCTTGGCAGCTGGAGGAGTGGGCGGATGATAACCAGCACTTGCTATTGCAACACAGTTTCGACGGTAAAACGGAATTTATCCTAATTGACCGGACAAATCCCGCGCAGTCGCTGAACCTCAATAATAGTTTATCGTTCAGTCCTTCAAAGTTAACCTTAAAAGACAGAAAGTATGACCAGTACTATATATATGATGCCGCATCGGCCTCTTTGCAAGCGGCTTCGTTAAAATCTACAGCGAGAACTACACTGTTGCAACGCGTGATAGCCTACAAGACTTATAGCGATGACACAATCCTATATGTTACCGATAGTGATTCATCGGATAATAGTCAAGTAGAAGCTAAAATAGCTGTAGGTAACCAGATCTCCACTATTCATAGCTTACCCCTAAGTGCGGCTTATCTGATTGATCTGACTAAGTACACCGGTACTATGTATGTAGCCATAGGCTCCACTAATAGCAGCAAAGTTTACATATATAAGGATCCTGCAGGCCAGCTCAATAAGCAGCCTAAGCATGTAGCCACGCCCACCCAGGTTTTACATGTTGACCAGCCAAATTACCTGAGTTTTTCGGCCAGTGCCCAGTTTATTGTTACTGAAAACGGTACCAGTCTCGGTGTCTATGACGTTGAAAATAAGATCGTTCATAAATATAGCGCAAAATCCGCGTTAGATGCGCCGCAGATTCATGCCAGCTGGATGGATGGTAACCGTTTACATTACGTCAGTAATGGCAAACTTAATGTGTTTGACTATGATGGTACAAACGGGCAATCTTTGGCCAGTGCCGATAGCCGTTACCTGCCTGCCTTTGCACCCGATTACAAAGGACTCTATACTCTTGTGCCTAATGCGACAAATGGTCAATTCGAATTCACTGAAACTTTTTTGCTAAAAGCCGACGACCGCTAAAGAATACAGCCCCCAGTAGAATTACAGAAATACTAATCTTACCTATAGCAGTCTTTATTATTCGTCCCCACAGCGTTGGTCCATTACCGGGTAAATTGGGTGGCGGCGTGGTGGTATTTGCTGTCGCTACTGTGGGCTTTTCGTTACCCGAGGGATCAGGAGTAATCTGTTGGCCTACTACAACCAGACGTTTAAGGCTGGTGCCTGGCGGATCACAGGTAATAAGGGTAGCGGTAGCGTTTTGCCCGGGCACTGCGTTAAGAACGCCGACATTGCTAGGGTCCACGATATCGCGGGTAATGACCTTATATACGTAAACCTTGCCCTTATACGTAAGGTAAAACGTATCGCCTGGTACCAGTGTATGTAGTAGGACAAATGCGAACTTATACTTACCTTTATTAAAGATATTGTTGCTGCTGTGGCCAAAGAAGGCTGCGTTGCCATTTTGGCCTGGTAACGCTGTAGTCGGATAATGTACTACACCGCCCTCCAAATCATTCTCTATTACGTTTTCATCTGTAGATGTCCCGGTATAGTTAACCGGAATCTCGACATTAATTTTAGGAATAATGACTTCTGGGTTGGATGTTGGCGAGACGCTGCTAGGATTAATAATGAGTGGCGTAGCGGCTGTGACGCGGCTAGGCTGAATAAACGGAGATATAACGACTTCATTGAAAAACCCGAAAAGAAAGATAATAAGGACTATAAAACCCATGCCAAGTCCAAACAGCAGCGATTGCAAATGATGTTTAGCCTCTAACTTACCTCCGGCGCTGACTTTATCTCGTATTACAGCCTGGACTTCTTCAGCGCTACGAACATCTCGAAGTTTTGGTTTATGGCTTTTACTAGAGATTTTCTTGGAACGTTGTGAATCGGCGGCGTGTTGTTTATGTTTGGATATTGACTGAGGGTCTGGCGCGGCAGTTTTTTGGCCGGTTAGTGCTGACTGACTGTCATAAAATTCCTGCCAGACCTGATGTTTTTCGGCGGCTGACAGATTTTGATAATAATTATGCCACTCTGTTTGTATAGCTGCCAGATCTTTTCCCGACCCGCTGAGTTTGTACATGAACTGCTGGTGCTTGCTGCGATGCGGGCTTTTTTGGGCTTCGGCCAGCTCGGTTTCGGCGGCTGGCTCTTCAGCATAAATCCTCGATACTTTTTCACGGATAAGATCAGCCGCCACTGCGGCATTAGCATCATCAACCGCTTGGGATTGACCTTCTGTGGGACTTGTATAGTCGGATGATGTGTAGGGTGAATTTATAGCCATAACAAATAACGAGCTAAACTAGCTCTGTACAGCATAAGTATAGTACAATTACCCCTCGATAGCCTATCGAACTAATGCTTAGGGGCGAGTGGCGGAACTGGTATACGCGCACGACTCAAAATCGTGTTCCTAACGGATTGAGGGTTCGATTCCCTCCTCGCCCACCAAATTTGATCTGCAGGTATTCTTATTATTGAGTTTAATTAATAACGGAAGTCGTAAGAGATTCGAAGGGTTTGGTGGGGTTCTGAAGCCACCAGACGGCGGCGCAGGCGGCGGTTTTGACACGCCAGGTTTCGGGATCCCGTTCGAGTTTAGTAGTACTAACCTGTCCGTTTATAGCTACAAAAATGGTAGCATGATGTTTAACGATTATGGCTGCTTGATGCTGGTTAGTGAATTCATGTAAGGCTTCCACTAAGCGCAAAAAGTCCATGCCAAAGATGAAGGCTGCGGTGAAATGAGCGTGTATGGCAATTTTCTGCAGCTGGGCGAAGCTTATTACAAGTAGTATATTCTCGCGCTGAAGCAGGTTATGAGGCGTTTTTGTGAAGTAATCGGCAGCGTCTTGGGTTAAGACCAGCTGCTCGTAATACTTTTCAATGAACCGCTCAAGCAGAATGGCTGTTTCGGAATTTCTGCCGAAGTCGCCAGCCAGGAGCGTTGCATCAGCCCAGGCGCTCATATCCACTAGTTCAGCTAGAGTTTTCTGGCCGAAACTGCCGCTTGGAGTACTGGGTGCATATTCACCTGTTTCCAAAACGCGGCCGACGGTTTTTTGCAGACTGTCCGGCAGCAGAACCCGGGCGGTACCAATGCCAGCTTTGGTGGCCTCGGCGTACGCCTCCGCCGGCGCGGCGAACCCATGAGCATTGCCGCCTACAATAAGCAGCTTGCCTGCTTGCGCTCTATTTTCCGGCCGGCTCCACATTAAGTCCTTAAATAGCGGCTGCTCAATCGCTTGCTTATGCCAGTACGTATGACCCATTACTAGGCTCCAGTTCGTAAACCATATTTTTGCGCTCAATGACAATTTTCCATCCCCGCTCACGGGCATGGCTAAAGAGCTGCTTACTGGGATTAAAGGCGATTGGCTGTTCAACTAACTCCAGCATGCTTATGTCGCCCTCGCTGTCGCCTACGACTATACTGCCATCGTAACTAGCGCTATGTTTGCTGACTAACTGTCTGAGCAGTTCTGGTTTTTTGCCAATGGACAGATCTTTTGTGCCGATAAAACGGCCATTATTAGCAGGATAAATGGTGGCAGCGAAATCATCGAAACCATAGTAATCGGCTAATTTCTGGACTATTACAGCCGGTGAACCGGAAATGGCAAATAGTAAATAATTTTTAGATTTTAGTTCTTGAATGAGATTTCGAGCAAAAATGTAGACCTGTTCTTTATATTCATTAAAGACGGTTTCGGCCGCAGCTGTTAAGTCTTCTTTGCGCAGGCCTTTCAGGGCTTTATCGAAAACACCGATCAGTTGATGTTCGTAGTCCCGGAAGGATTCTTCGCCGCTTCTTTGCTTCCAGCTCATTCTAGCAGCTTTCACCCGATCAAATTCTCTGCCATCTATCTGCCCCTGCTTGGCTAGGACGCCAGCTATGGCATGGTAAAGCTGCCAGCGGATAATAGTACCATCGATGTCAAATGCCGCAAATGGGCGGCCCCCATTCATCTATATATTCCCTGTAAACTGCAGAAAAATTAGACGAAGGATATTCGACGCTTCGTGCTCGGCAATATGTCCGTTTATGGTCCAGATAAGCTGGCTGTTAGGCAGTTTTTGATGAAGCTTATAAGCAATTATAGGCCGGCAGACCATATCGTATCTTCCCTGTACGATCCAAACAGGCACGGTTAGTTTATCGGCGTTATTAAAAATGTACTGATCCGGCATAAAACATTGATTGAGCAGGTAATGTATCTCGACACGGATAGCTGCCGGATCATATGTTTCATAGGCTTTGGCCGTAAAGCGGTCGTCCAGTCTTAAAAGAGCTGCTTCCAAATTTTCATAAGCATAAGCTGAGGCTTTGGCAGCCTCTTTATCATCTCCAAGCGCCCGTTTAAAATGATACTCGCTAGGTCCTAATAAATAATCTGTTGGCGTTTGGTTTACGTATCGGTCCCACACGTCTGGAAAGAAGTCTTTAAATCTACCTTCAGCTAACCAGTCAATTTCATCATGTGAACCGGTAAATATACCTTGGATCACAATACCTGCCAGCCGCTGAGGGTAGTTTATGCCATAAGCAAGTGCTAGACATGAGCCCCATGAGCCACCTGTTAAAACAAATTTCTTAAGTTTTAAATGAGTGGCAATTTTCTCAATATCTTCAACCAGATCTTTGGTGGTATTATTTTTTAATGAACCCAGGGGAATGCTTTTACCGCAACCTCGCTGATCAAAAAAGATAACACGTTGATGACCGGGATCAAACTTGTTGCGGTCGCGGTTATCGACTCCATTGCCGGGGCCGCCGTGGAGGAAGATAATCGGTATCTCCGCGTCTTTTTTGCCCCAATCCTGTAAGTAGAGCTCATGACCATCACCGACGTCTAGGGAGGATTCTTCGTTTGTATGATTATCGGGTGTCATATAACTAATTGTAGCACTTTGACATAAGGTTCAGGGTTGATCCAGCAGTCATCATGCTCCCCAGGCAATTCGTAATAGTCAAATTTTGCTTTAGTTTTCAAAATTTGTGGCGTTGCCGGTGATAAAAAGGCGTCGTTATGGTTGCGGCTAATAACGACCCTCTTTTGTTTAAGTACCTTGTAGAAATTATGGTTGCGGCTATTTAATATAAGCCAGGCTGCCTTACTTACGTCCCTAACTATATATAAACAATGCCAGACCATTTTTTGCAGCCAGTAACCTAAAGTAATATGCTGACGATGATAATTGAATTCGCGCCAGTTTTTTTGCACTATGCATACAAAAGCCGATTTGTCGGGCCAAAATGGCGGATCAATTAGTATGGTTAATTGAGATCGATTGAAGGCCGGCAAAGTGGGCTATAACGATAGCGGCTTTTTTGGGCTTAGCTTCAATTACGAAACCGTGCCGCTCTAGCTCTTGGCGAAAGCGCTGGCCGTGCCAAGGACCTTCGGCAAAACCGTAGATTAGGCAGACCGAAGGGCTAGACATCAAGTACGATACTTACCGGACAGTGGTCTGAGCCCATGATTTTAGGATGGATGTTGGCGGCTTTAACTTTGCCCTTTAAGCTATTTGAGACTAGGAAGTAGTCGATACGCCAGCCGACGTTGCGTGCCCGGGAATTGGCGAAGTGGCTCCACCAGGTGTAGTATCCGTTACCTTGCTTGAAGAGCCGGAGAGTGTCTACGAAACCGGCGTCAAGAAAAGCCTGAAAACCGGCCCGTTCTTCGTCCGTAAAGCCTTTTTTGCCGCGGTTAGGGCCTGGGTTCGCCAGGTCATCCTCAGTGTGGGCGACGTTCAAATCACCGCAGAAAATGACAGGCTTAACCTTTTCCAGCCTTTTCATATAAGCCAGGAAAGCTGGATCCCAGTGTTTTTGCCGGAGCGGGATGCGGCTCAGATCGTCCTTAGCGTTTGGCGTATAAACTGTAATGACCCAAAACTTGTCAAATTCGGCGGCGATAACCCTGCCTTCTTTGTTAGGGTCTCCGTAAATATCACCGCTGACTTTATACTTGTCAATGATTTCCTGAGGAAATCCATTGATGACCTGAAGGGGCTTGATTTTGCTCAAGATGCCCGTACCGCTGTAGCCCGGCTTATCGGCGGAATACCAAAACGCGCTGTAATCGTTTAGTGGTACTTCTATTTGTTCCGGCTTAGCTTTGGTTTCCTGCAAAAGCAGGATATCGGGCTGCTCTGCTTTCAGAAAGGGTTCCCAGAGGGCCTTCTTGGCTACTGCCCTTATCCCGTTAACATTCCACGAGTAAATCTTAACCATAGGCCAAGTATAGCTTTAGGTATATGAATTTGCTAGACTTAGTGCCTAGATGGGTACACCTCCTTACAAACGAGTCCTCTTGAAACTATCAGGCGAACAGCTAGCCGGCAAGTATGAATTTGGTGTTGATCCGGAAATAGCTTCTTTCCTGGCGGCTGAAGTTAAGAAAGTTGTGGAAAAAGGTTGCGAGGTAGTGATGATAGTTGGAGGCGGTAATATGGTGCGCGGCGCCGAAATTGCCGGCCAAGGCATTCGCCGGGTTACGGCTGACCAGATGGGCATGCTGAGCGGACTGATTAACTCTATGGCCATGACTGATATATTCGAAGCCAATGACGTCAAAACGCGCTGTCTAAGTAACATTTTTGCAACTCAAGTCGCTGAGTCATACTCTTATCGTCTCGCCGAAAAGCACCTGCAAAAAGACCGGGTTGTAATTGTCGCCGGCGGAACAGCTCGACCTTATGTCACCCACGATACAGCGGCAGTTAGCTTTGCTCTTGAACTGGATTGCGAGCTAGTCCTGAAGGCATCAAAATTCGAAGGTGTTTACGACAAAGACCCAGCCAAGTTTTCTGATGCTGTTAAGCTTGACCGAGTGTCCTTCCAAAGTGCTGTTGAAGACAATGCAATAAAAGTCATGGACAAAGCTGCTTTGGGTTTAGCCATGGAACAGCATAAGCCGATAGTTGTTTTTGATGCAATGAAAGCTGATAATTTTACAAAAATAGTGACCGGTGAATCTGTTGGCACGCTGATTAATTAAATAATTCTAACCTTACGCCAGGCACACCGCTTTTGAAAGCATCTAGTTTATCAACCGAGACTATGGCTTTAACAACGCGTTTATCAAGTAAGACTTGATCGGCTATCTCCTGAGCTAGACTCTCAACCAGATTAAATGAGCTGCTTTTCGCGATTGCAAGAATGGTATTTCTAAGTTCCGACCAATTGAGAGTGTCATTAATATTGTCGGAAATACCAGCCTTGTTACTGCTAAGCGCCAGTTCAACGTTGACGTTGAAGCGCTGAGCTCGGTCTTTTTCGTGCTGGTGTATACCATGTTTGCCTTCAACTATCAGGTTTTTAACGCATATGACAAGCATTGGTTACCTACTTGTTAGCTTCAACCAGCTGAATGAATTCTGCGCGCGTACGGTGATCAGACTTGAAAATGCCCCGCACGCAGGAGGTAGTTGTTAGCACGCCTGGTTTTTGGATGCCCCGCATTTCCATGCACAAGTGCCGGGCGTTTAATATAACACCTACGCCTTTTGGCCTAATGGCCTCCTTTAGAAACTCCGCTACCTGTACTGTTATACGTTCCTGGTTCTGAAGCCGTCGGCTGACATGGTCAAGTATTCGCGCCACTTTGGACAGGCCGATGATCTTATCATCTGGTATGTAAGCAATCGCTCCGTGACCGAAAAAAGGGATCAGGTGATGCTCGCAAATGCTGTAGAAAGGTATCTGGGTTTGCACGACCATTTCATCATAGCCTTCACTTTCGAAGATTGTTGTCTCAAAGGGAGCCGGATTCAGGAATTCATCCAAAAAATGTTTATAACGCTTAGGTGTATCACGCAATCCTTCTCTCGAAGGCTCGTTGTCTAAGTGCTCGAGCAATTCGGCAATAACATCCTCTGGCTTCTTCATGGTTATACCTTACCATAGTTGGCTTAACTCAAGTCGTTAGCGTCGAGTGTAATATGATCACCGGGCTTAGCTTCACCTCGAAGGATCTTTTGAGCAATTGTGTCTTCGACGGCACGCTGTAAAGTACGGCGCATAGGACGGGCGCCAAGACGTGGATCGTAACCCGCAGTTACTATTGCTTCTGTGGCGGCCGGCGTCAGTTCCACGGATATGTTCTGATTGGCCAGGGTCTGGTTTATCTCGTTCAGCATTAACCCGACTACTTGGCTAAGCTCACTCTGGTTAAGGGGCCGGAATAGTACCATTCCGTCGAAACGGTTAAGAAGTTCTGGCTTAAACTGGCCGCTGCGTATAAGCTCGTCTGTAAACTCCGCCTGGAAGCTTTCGAGTGTTTCGCCTTTTTGGACACGCTCGCGGATAGTTTGAGCACCGGCATTAGAAGTGGTGATGATAATGCAGTCTTTGAAAGATACAGGCCGCCCGCCCGTATCAGTCAACTGCCCCTCGTCAAGCAGCTGCAGCAACAGGTTAAGAATATTGGGATGAGCTTTTTCGATCTCGTCGAGCAAAACAACGCTGAAAGGCTGCTCACGTACAGCCATGATCAGGCTTTTGCTCTCAGCCCGGCCGTCAGACAGCAAACGGCTCACGTCTTCAGGCTGCTGATATTCGCTCATGTCCAGACGGCGCATATTGCTCTCCGCACCAAAGTAGGTGGCAGCGATGGCTTTGGCAAGCTCGGTCTTCCCTACGCCGGTGGGTCCCAAGAACAAAAAGCTGCCAATAGGTCTTCGGGGGTTGGCTACACCCGCCCTGGCCCGGCGCAAGGCGTCGGCTACGACTTTAACGGCATGGGTTTGGTTGATCATCCGTTCATGGATTTTAGCTTCAAGGTTAAGTAAGGCGTCGGCTTCGGCCGGTGCGGCGCTGCTGACTTTAACGCCACGGGTTTGCTCGATGGCTTTTTGGACGCTTACAGAATTAATTATGGAGTCTTCGCTATGCGACACGGACTGCTGGAGTAGTTTGATGGCCTTGCCTGGGTAGGCTTCGTCTTGTTCGTAGCGTCCGCTTAAACGGTAGGCTTCATGCAGCGCTTCGTATGCAACCAGTACATGATGCTGATTCTCCAGACTAACAGCAGTGTCTTCGAGGACTCTCATGACATCAGATTCCGACATTTCTTGCAGGATAACAGGTGTTAACAAGCTGGCTAAACTTTGGTTTGCAGTCTTGAGGCGTTGAAAATCACCGGGTGACAGGGCCAGGATCATCGGTACTGCCTGGGCTTGGATTATAGATAATAATATATGAGTAGCATCAAAAGAGCCCGGTCCTGTGCTGAAGAAGAGCTGGGCATCGTCGAAAAACAAGATAATATGGCCGGCGTGGGAGGCTTCGTTCGCCAGGCTGAGCATAATGCGTTCCAGTTCACCTGGTCCGCTGGCCCGGGAGGTAATGTCTGTGGCATTAAGTGCGATAACCTGGTGGTAGGCCAGTGCCGGCCCGGTACTTCCCTCTATAAGCCGCTGAGCCAAAGCGTAGACACTGGTGGTTTTGCCAATACCATCCGGTCCAATCAGGGCTACGGCGCTAGTGTGGTTGTTGAAAGCACTTTCAATTGCCATTACACCGGCTGACTTAGTGAGCCAGCCATAGTGCGCGCCATGCCCAGTGATGCTCAGGCTAACATTTTGCCCAAAGCGGTCTAGGAGTGGCGTAAAGCCAAAGGCCCAGTCACGGCCGATGCCGCCCAGATCACGTTTAATCAAATGAGTATCGGCCAAGTTACGGCCTAGCCAATTGGCCAGGGCTTCAATATCGTTTGGCTGTGCTTTAAGCTGAATGAGCAGCTGCTTAATGGGCTCCGACACCAAAAGAAGGCCGGCAACGATGAAACCCAGTTCAATAGTGGGACTTTCATGCCTCTCGGCTAATTTCTTGGCTATCTCGAAGGCCCGTTCCAGGTCGGCCGGATTGTTACTTAGCTGGGTTTCTACCACGTCAGTTGTTATTAATAAGTGGTTGACGAAAAAGATGGCCTGCCAATGGTCGTTCAGTGCCCGCCAGATAGCCTGTGGCTGAGGCTCTGTACCTGGTTTCAGGCGCTCAAGAACGTCGACTGATAATTTACCGGTTAGATCCTGGCTTGTGGGGGGTAAAACCGAAAGCTGTCGTCTCCACCAGATGGCTGGAAGATAGCAAGTTAACGCGGGGGCAGCCAGCAAAAGTGTGAAATGAATGCCCGAAATAAAACCCAGCGCTATACCTGCCGAAGCCGCCAGACTGCCGACAATGAGCAGGATTTGATACCCGTTACTGCCAATAGATTTGCCTAGCCTGGCCTCTGCCGCTCGTTGGCTGTGCAGATTAATTAACGGATCCATAAGAGCACCCCGGCTATCAGGTTACCAGGAATAGCTATTGGCAAGAGCGGCCATATTATGAGCTCTACAACTGTCAGAAGCGCCACTAAAATATAGGCAAACAGCGCGGCAAGCAGTACGATTAAACGCACTACAAAGCCGATAGACCGGCTGAACAAATTATCACCCCAGGCGTGCCAGCGATCTATTAGGCTCGCCCCGGGGTAAGTAATAATTCGCCGCCAGGGTGCAAATAGTGTCTTTAACAGTTGTTTAACTGAGAAAGCTATTAATACACCTTGCAAGCGGGGTGCGAAACTCTTTGCGACCAGTCCCCACCCCCGACCATACCACCAGGAGAAAAAAGCAATAACAAGCATAGGCATAATTGTAGCATTCTTTACAGTTACTGGCGGAGGGAGAGGGATTTGAACCCTCGATAGGGTTACCCCTATACCGCCTTTCCAAGACGGCGCACTAGACCACTATGCGACCCCTCCCTGTACGTCGTAAGTATAACAAATCAAAGAACGTACGAATAATTACTACAAGGACATATTGCAGATTATGCAAATAAAGGACTACACTAATGTAGGAATGGCTCTGATTGAACTAAAAGACGTCAGTAAACTGTACGGCTTCGGCGATGCTACTACTTTAGCGCTTGACGAGGTTAGTTTGACGATTGAAAAAGGCGAGTTCGTAGCCGTCATGGGACCGAGCGGCTGCGGTAAAAGCACACTGATGAATGTTATCGGTCTGCTTGACCGGCCAAGCCATGGTCAATATAGGTTGGAAAGCAAGTCCGTAGCCCGGTTGCGCCCTAATCAGGCAGCAAAAATACGCCGTGATAAAGTCGGGTTTATATTCCAGTCGTATAACTTAGTGCCCCGTCTCACGGCTTTGGAAAACGTAGCATTGCCGCTAACCTATAAGGGCTATTCATTAACCCGGCGGACAAAATTAGCCAGCCAGATGCTGGAACGGGTTGGCGCTCAGGCGCGGGAATATTTTTTACCTAGTCAGCTGAGCGGCGGCCAGACTCAGAGTGTCGCGATTGCCCGGGCGCTTGTAAATGAGCCTAAGCTGATTATTGCCGACGAGCCGACAGGTAATCTGGACAGCGCCAGCTCGCGTCTGGTAATGGAGCTGCTGGCTGACATCCATAAAACCGGCAATACTATTTTATTCGTGACCCATAATCCGGAGCTGACACGCTATGCAACCCGCGTGGTATACATGCATGACGGCAGCATTATTCACGACGAAAAGACTGTTCTGGGTCAGGTGGCTACAACGGCTAAGAAGGTATTGTATACACTACCTACCACGAATGAAGAAGATGACCTGGCAGGCGTCTCGGCACTTATGAAAGCTTTGCCTGATAAGGCAGGTATCAGGCCAAAACGTAAAAAAGCGGTAGCGAAATCTAAACCTATTACGCGCAGAAAAGCCCACAAAACTGGTATACGAGTGAGAAAAAAGGCATGAGGTCCCTGTCACATGGCCATCTGAAAGCCGGGTTTGACTCTGTACGGAGCGCGAAGCTGCGTAGTTTCTGGACAATTCTCGGTGTGATTATAGGTGTGGCATCGGTAATTATTATCGTGGCTATTGGAGAAGGCATTAAGCAGCAGGTTGAGGGCCAGATCCATCACTTTGGCAAAAATATCATCACGGTACGCCCAGCCCAGTTGAGCACGACTTCGGCCTCAGGCAGTAAGAGTCTGGATCTGATTTCTGGATTGAACGTTAGTGCTCCGCTTACAACCAAAGACGTTATAATAATCGGCCAAGTTAAAGGTTTGGGCGCATATGCGCCGCTTACTATAACTACTGGCAGTGTGGACGGCGGTCATGGCACTTACCGCGATGGCTTAGTGCTGGGAACGACCAGTGATTTACCCAGCCTGATTAACCAGTCGCTAGCTTACGGCAGCTTTTGGGGTGAGGATGACGCAGACGCTAACATAGCCGTACTTGGCCAGCATGCCGTGGACCAGATATTTGATGAAGATGTACCGCTCGGCCGCAGCTTCACCTTTCATGGACAACGCTTTATTGTCCGTGGTATTTTCAATCAGTTCACCACGACACCACTTAGCCAGCAGGCTAACTTTAATAATGCCATTTTTATTCCTAATGATGTGGCAGAAAGACTGACTAATAACAACGCAGCGACGTATGCTGTTTTGGCTCGTTCAAGAGACGCTAAGCAAACGGCACATATTGCCGCGAATATACGCCAGGCACTTGGCAAGTCGCAAGGCGGTCAGGGCGGCTTCAATGTGCAGATCGGTAATCAAAACCTTACAACAAGTGACAGCATATTGACTTTGATGACGCAGCTTATAGCTGGAATAGCAGCTATATCGTTGTTTGTAGGCGGTATAGGTATTATGAATGTCATGCTGGTTTCTGTCACAGAACGGATGCATGAAATCGGTATCAGGAAAGCTATTGGGGCGACAAATCGTCAGATAATGAGTCAGTTCTTAGTTGAATCCAGCGTTCTAACTTTATCGGGAGGAGTTATCGGCATTATCTTGGCGTTTTTGATTGATATTGGTCTGCGCCTGGCAACAAACCTCAAACCAATTATCAGTTGGCAAATAGTAGTTATAGCTACCAGTGTTTCGTTTTTGGTGGGTATAATATTCGGCACTGTACCGGCTGTCAAAGCTGCCTACAAAGATCCTATCGAAGCCCTGCGCAGCGAGTAAAAAAATGCTAGAAAAGGGATATCACACCAGCAACTGCCACGACTACCATCATTGCAGTAATTGCCCAACCAAAGTAAGTAGTAGAGCGTTTATTTGTCCATCGGCCCATGACTTTTTTCTTGCTGCTTATAATGACTACAAGCGACAAAATAATCGGCGCAACAAGGCCGTTTATGAAAGCGGCATAGATCAAAGCTTTGATGGGGTCTATATTCAGGAAGTTAATCGATAGACCTACGAGCATAGAAATTATTATGACGCCGTAAAAGGCGTGAGCTTGCTTCAAAGGCCTGTACAGGCCTTCACGCCACCGGAAGCTCTCACTTAACGCGTAACTGGTAGATCCGGCCAGGACAGGTATTGCCAAGAAACCAGTCCCGATAATACCGACGGCAAACAGGAAGTACGTGGCGTTGCCGGCAAAGGGTCTCAAAGCTTCAGCGGCCTGGGAGGCAGACTCGATATTGGTGATACCATGTGCGAAGAGGACGCCTCCGCAGGCAGCAATGATAAAAAACATAACCAGGTTGCTCAGAAACATGCCCGACCACACGTCAATACGCATGCTCTTAATGTCGGCCGGTGACGTGGCAGTTCGTCGTTCATGCTGAGTAATTTTGCCCTGCAGAATCTGTTCCTCTACTTCTTGCGAGGTCTGCCAGAAGAATAAGTATGGCGATATAGTGGTGCCCAGAACAGCACATAACAGGACTATTTCGGTTTTGCCAAAATGGATGCTTGGGACAAAACCGCGTGAAAGCACATCACCCCAGTTTAAGTGAGCCAAAAGTGCTGAGAATACATAGGCCAGCAGCACCATAGCCAGCCATTTCAGATAACGGGCATAGCGGATGTACGGTGTAAAAATCTGTAACCCCAAACTGAGGGCAGTAAATCCAGCGACCAGCCAGCCATAACCTAGCTGTGGGTGGAGTAGTTGAGAGGCCTTTGCCATAGCACCTAGGTCCGCACCTATATTTATTGCGTTGGCGATAAATAACATTGACGCGCAGGTATACAAAACTTTTCGATTAAAATGGACCCGGATGTTGCCAGCCAGCCCTCTGCCTGTAACTAAACCGATGCGGGCACACATCTCCTGGATAATTGCCGACAGCGGAAACGTCCAAGGTGCCAGCCACAAGAAATGATAGCCGAATTGGGCGCCGGTTTGTGAGTAAGTGGCAATGCCCGACGGGTCATCATCAGAAGCGCCGGTGGTAAGACCTGGCCCCAGCATATGCCAGTAGTCTTCTGTTTTTCTTACGAGCTCACCATTCTGTAACCCGGCGGAAATTTTCTGCGTGGTGACGATACTGCGATCCAGAAACTCAGCTGGGGCTTCAGCACTTTTGCGAAATATGTCTTTTTGTTTAGTCATAATTGTGACACAAGAAAATTGTGCTTATTTTTTGTTTCTTATTGTGGAATACTCCTGAGAATTGTACCATAAACTTTTAAAAAATTTGTTCGTAATTATGCCAAAAGCGTTTATGCAGGAAACTCATAATGGTTAACAGCCTTAGCACTAACAGATCAAAATAGAGACGTCGAACCCAATCATAAGCTTGGTTTACTCGGCGCAACTACCGGTGCTAACGGGATGGTTGTTAGCAATGGCTTGCTTAAGCTCACTGCTGATCTTAGCGGTAGTAAGGGCGTAACCGACGTGGTCGTAGCTGGTGGACTCCGCGAATATTACACCAATAACACTGCCATCTTGGGCTATTAAAGGGCCGCCGGAGTTGCCGGGAATGATATCGGCCTGAACTTCATAGATATCGCGAATAGTCCGGCCGCTGCCGTAAATATTGCGGCCAATAGCCTTGATCTGGTGGAGTATCGCCGCCGGGTCGGCAGCGAAGTCGCCGCCCCCGGGATAACCAAGGACAGCAGCCGGTGTGCCAGTAGCGACGTTGGCGGTTGAGATAACCAGTGGTTTTCCGACTAAGTTACCGGCGCGTAAGACGGCAAAGTCTAAATCAGGGTCAAACCATATTACGGTCGCAGGGTGTGTACCGGTAGTATCTTGGACATAAGGGCGGCTAATGCCTGCTACGACATGGGCATTTGTCGCTACAAGGTCATCACTTGCTACAAAGCCCGACCCTGAAACGATCCCGCCGCAACCTTGCCCCTTAATTCTGACCGCCGAGTTCCTGTCGGCGTTAACTGCGGCTGCCAGATCGCCTAAAGCGGGTAAGTTGACCTTAGCATGAGGGTTGGGTTCACTGCCTATAAAAACATCCGGAAAGCCATTTGGATCTATAAGATGGCTGAGATTGGCGATGACAGTAGGAGCTGGTGGCAGCAATCGATTAAGGCCGGCGATGAGACGGGAGTTATTGACAGCCGTTTGTACGCCATTAAATGGCAGGCTGCCGGCAACGGAAGCCATCAGCCAAATGCTTAACAGTAAAGATACCACGCTCAGCATGCTGCCCAGGCCGTTGTCGACTTTATTAAGCTGCTTATTTATCAGGCGATGCTTCAGACGTAAGCCGAAGTATTCGCCAATAGCTAAAAATATAAGGGCAGCTCCGAGCATTGTGATAAGAGTGATAATGGCCCGGGTGGCAGTAGTATGTGCCAGCTCCAGAAAATAAGGCTCAAGCCAGCGGCCTATAAACAATCCACCAAAAAAACCACTGGCAGCGAAGAATTGCCGCAAGAACCCTGTTCCCTGGCCGCGGTAAACCGCACTAATGACAAACAGGACAATGATAATATCGATGAGCATTGACTAAAAATGGCCCCGGGCAAAACCCAGCAGTAGCATAGCTATACTGATAACAATGCAGTAAATTCCAAATGGTTTGAGAGTCTTATCACGGAAATATTTGTCCAGGTAACGCACTGTGGCGTAGGCAGCCAAACCGGCAACTATACCACCCAGTAAGATTTGTCCGCGGACGTGCGTATCGAGATTGCTGAAAAAATCCGGAAGTTTGTACAGGCCGGCTCCAAAAATTATGGGAGTTGCTAACAGGAATGAAAAACGGGCGGCGTCTTCGTGGTTGAGGCCGCTATATAAGCCGCTGATCATAGTAATGCCCGAACGGCTGATACCGGCAAATAAGGCGCCAATTTGTGCGGTACCGATTATGGCAGCCCGTTTTAAGGTTAACTTGTCGCTAACGTTCTGGCTGGTGGCCAGTTGTCCGCTATGTTGTTTCTGGGAGGTTTGTTTTAGGTAATGGTCGCCAATCAATAAAATACAGCCGTTTATAAATAAGAACACGATGGCAGACAGAGGTTTTGCGAATTGAGTGCGAAGGCTATGCTCGAACGCTAAGCCGGTTATACCGGCGGGTATGGTGGCAGCTATAAGCAGCCAGGCGAGCCGGGCATCGGGTGAATCAAGTTTGCGCGTTTTGACTGACTTAAAAAAGCCTTTGATAATCCGCCACCATATAGCGCGGTAAAAGATTAATAAAGCTACGCCGGTTGCTACGTGCAGTACAACCAGGAATGACAAAAAAAATGATTCACTTTTGCTCTGATCTGCCAAAATCCCATTCCAGTTGAACAACCACGCTAGCAAGACCGAATGACCGAGGCTGGAAATGGGAAATAGCTCAGTCACACCTTGTAATAAACCTAGAATAAGCGCTTGAAAGTAAGTAATCATTAAGTATTAGTGTAACAAATCAGCCAGTGAGTGGCTTAGGGTTTATCTGAACCGGGTTCATATAAGATTAAATCATCAGCTTTTTTGGTCCATTCGTCCAGTACAGGTTGTATGATTTGCCAGCTGGCCAACACTTCCTCACTGGTGGCGAATAAGGTGTGATCTCCGCGCACTGCGTCAACCAGTACTCTCTCGTAAGCATTGGGATGACCGTGGTCATTAAAGTCATTGCTATAGGAAAAATCCATAACCGTGGTCTGTACTTCGTAGGCATAGCCCGGTTTTTTTGTAATAAGATCGAGCTCAATACCTTCATTTGGCTGAATACGGAAACGAAGCTGGTTATTTACGCCGCCAACCGAGCCATGAAAAACCACACAAATCTCAGTTTTCCGTTCGTTTAAAGATTTGCCGCTTAAAAGCTTAATGGGAACATTCTGCCAGCGGGGACTATTGATGAAAACAGTGATAGCGGCGTAAGTTTCTGTTACCGATTCGGAATTATTAATCTCGTCCCTGTAGCCGCGGTATTGTCCTCTTACTACTCGATTTTTGACCTGACCTGCCGGTACCGGCTCAACCTGCTGCAGAACGGCCTGCTTACTGGCATGTATTTGTTCACTGTTCAGTACCTTTGGTCTATCCATAGTTACAATGCCCAGTATTTGCAGTAGATGACTCTGAATAAAATCACGTAATGCGCCTAAGGGTTCATAAAAAACTGCGCGGCCCTCAATACCGATTTGTTGTTTGGCGCTGATCTCAATGCTGGCTATATGCTCTTGGCTCCAGAGGGCTTCAAAAATGGGGTTCTGAAAACGGAAGGTTAAAATATTCTGGACTGTTTCCTTGGCCATGTAGTGATCAATCCGGAAAATCTGTTCTTCCTCGAAGGCTTTAGCTGTTTCAGAGACGAGCTTATGCGCTGAGTTAATGTCAAAACCGAAAGGCTTTTCGACAAGGAGACGGGTTACGGCCCGACCGTGCTGACAGCTGGTATTTAAGCCGCGTTCACCCAGCAGACGGATAACGTCTAAATAAGCTGCGGGCGGAATCGACAGATAATAGAGGCGATTCAGGCAGACACCCTTCTGCCCTTCCATATCGTTGAGTTTGCTGTGTAGCGCGTCATAATCTGCCGGATCGTTAAGATCCATACGAAACATTGTCGTACGCTCTCGCATAAACTGGAGCACTTCAGGGTCACAGATCTTGTCGATTTCGTTAACGCAAAGTTCCACTTGTTCAAATAATTCTTTCGCGGACATATTACCGCGTGTGGCGCCGACAATTTCAGTTTTTTCGTGCAGCAGCCCGTCTTTCATCAGATGGTAGATAGATGGCAGCAGATATCGCTGTGATAAGTCGCCAGTGATACCGAAAATAACAATAATGGCCGGTTCAAGCTGAGCCGCAGTTGTTTTAGTCATGTTCCCCTACTTGATCGTTATAAATATAGGCTTCGGGGAGTTGTTTTAGTAACTGGGCGGGCTGTTTGGTGAGCTCAAGTGACCGTGATTGCAGCAAGCTGAGCGTTTGTTTTTTGGTATTGCCAAAGGCGAAAACATAGGCGGCGCTAACCTTGCACAAGCCGGCAAAAGTCAGCGTTAGACGCTCCAAGGGAGGATCCTGGTAGCCAATGACCAAGACCTCCGTGTCATTGGCTGCCGATGAAGCGGGTTTGATACCGGCGATATGACCGTCCTGACCAATGCCAAGCTGGGCAATGATAACTTCATGTTCAGCCAGGGCCTTCCCTGCCAGCTCATTGTAATAAGCCGTAGCTTGTTCAAAGGTTTGGCCGGCTTGCAAGACCGGTAATAGCGTAGAATGTTTGGCGCTGAAGTTGGCTTGCATCAGCTGTGCCCAGTTTGATTGCGCATGGCCTGGCACGCCGTAACGTTCGTCAGCAAGCATAACGCTCAGATTCTGGCTTAAATCAGAAGATATATTATCCATAATTTGTACAGTGGCCTGGGTGTTCGACCCGCCGCTAGTCAGCCACAGCACGCGCTTGCCGTCTGCCAGCTCCTCTACCAGTCGCTCTGTCAAGTCGGCTACACCATCGTCCCAGCCCGCTGTCAGGATATATTTCATGTCCTAACTATAGCAAACAGTTAGCGGAGAATCACCTGGTTACGCTCAGCACCAACACCGATTTTAGTTATGGGTAAATTTAGCTGCTGTTCAAACAGTTTTACGAATTGAACGGCTTCTGGTGGGAGCTCGGCAAATTTGCGCACGGTACTGATGTCTTGCTGCCATGTAGGCAGCGTTTGGTACTGCGCTTGGCAATCAAATAATGCTCTGGCCGAACTGGGGGCAACTGCGTGGTACTCGCCCTGGTACTTATAGCCGGTAGCTACTTTGACGCTGTTTCCGAAACGCGGTAAGTGGTCGAGCTTGGAAAGGAATATTTCGTCGGCGCCATTAACCCGGATGGCGTTCTTTAGCTCGACCAGATCGGGGTAGCCAATTCGCCTGGGCCGCTGGGTTGTGGCGCCAAATTCACTGTCGGCTTTACCAAACTTGCCCCGGATCCGGTCAGTTAGTTCTTTATCGTTAATTTCAGTTACGAAGGGGCCACTACCTACGTGCGACTTTATGGCTTTAACAACCAGACTAACTTTTGCCAGATGCTTAGCCGATATACCTAATCCGTCCAATAGCCCGCTGACAGTTGTCGATGAAGACGTCACCGATGGATACATACCGTGGTTAATGTCCAGCCAAAAGGCCTGGGCGCCTTCCCCCAAAACTGATTCCCCGGCCTCCAACCGGTCGTTAATAACGGCCACTGTGTCAGCCATATAGGCCTCCAGCTGCACAGTGCCCTTAACCCAACTGGTGATTTCTTGCTTGATATCTTCGACGCTACGCTGGTTGGCCTTCGGCTGCTGGCTATTGACAGCTTGCAGCGCCTCATAAGCATGGTCGAATAATAATTTTGGCTGGTTTAACGACTCCAACCTCAACCCTTCGCGTAAGTATTTATCGCCGGCCACATAGGCAATGCCCGACTGAGTACTTCCCTGGGCCTTCCGGCTGCCTTCACGCAGCGCATCCAGTGCCATGTGGTGCGGCATGACCAGGTGAGCCGTATCGCTAACTAATAAGTTTTTCCGGGAGATCTTCACACCGGCTGATTCAAGAGCTTTGATCTCCTGAGTCAGACGCCGGGGATCCACGTAAACGCCGTTACCTATAATGTTCAGTTTATCCTTGTAAGCTATGCCTGATGGTATCTGATGCAAAGCTAAAGGCGCCATAGATTCGGGTACTACGGTATGGCCGGCGTTTGAGCCGCCATTGCCCCGGCCCACCACAGTGTAAGATGGTGCCACTAAGTCTACGAAGCGGCCTTTGCCTTCGTCTCCTCTTTGGCCACCGATAATTGCATGAAATGGCATACCAAAGTAGAGCATACTCGCCCCTGTCTAAATGTGCAAGCCTTGCGGACAATCTAAAACTGGTTCTGGCCTTCAAATAGAGCCGATACGGAGTCGCCGTGCGCCACGGCATCAATGGCATCTGCCAGCAGTTGGGCCACTGATAAGACTTCCACCTTATTTGTTATTCCATCGGTATTGACAGGTACAGTGTTGGTGACGACAATCTTTTCGAATGCCGAGTCTTCAATACGCTGCAGGGATGGTTCGGAAAAGATGCCATGAGTGGCCAATCCATAGATGGATTTGGCGCCGTTTTCTTTAAGTATGTCAGCAGCGGCGCAGAAAGTCCCGGCGGTATCAATCATGTCATCTACTATCACGCAGCTGCGCCCGGCCACTTTACCAATCAAATGCTTGGCCTCAACAGTATTATGCTTAACAGAAGAGCGGGTTTTATGGATTATGGCCATCCCGGCGCCCATCGAGTTACTGTATCGCTCAGCCATCTTTACGCGGCCGGCATCCGGCGAGACAAAAACGAGGTCGCTGTCAAAATGTGCTTTAACGTACTTTTTGAACAAAGGCATAGCAATCAGATGGTCAAATGGCCCGTCAAAGAAGCCCTGGGTTTGCCCGGAATGCAAATCGATACTCATAATCCTGTCAGCACCAGCTGCAGACAACATATCGACCAGCAAGCGGGCGCCAATCGGTTCACGGCCAAATGACTTTCGGTCCTGTCTGGCATAGCTCAGCAATGGACAAACGGCCGTAATGCTACGGGCTGAAGCCCGCTTAGCAGCATCAATCATAAGTAGCTGTTCAAAGATAGCTTCGTGAAGCCTGGAGCCCTGGGTCTGTATGATAAAAACATCGTTACCACGCAGTGATTCGTGGAAGCGGAGGCTGATTTCGGTGTTGGCAAAATTGCCTAATTTCACACCGGCTAGCTCTATACCCAATGCTGCGGCAATTTCGGCGGCTAATTCTGGATGAGCCCGGCCGCTAAGCAGCTGCAGGCGATGGCTGGAGCCAACTCGATTCATAAGTTTAGTGTACCATGACAACATTACCTTAAATCAAGCTTGACTTTTTTGAGAGCACGACATACACTTTTTAGTAATTAAGACGATTATTTACAAAATATTAATTGTTTTAAGACTTATAAATCTAGTTTTTAGGGAAATATGGCACTAAAGAGTAAAAATCAATACATAAAGGTCGCCTCGCATGAAGGCCGCAAAGGCGAGGTAAAAAAAGTTGTTCTATTGTATTCCGGCGGCTTAGATACCTCCACCATGCTCAAATGGATCCAGGAAGAATATAAGGCTGAAGTCATTGCCCTGACCATAGACATTGGCCAGCAAACCGACAACCTGGAGGAAATTCGCCAAAAGGCCGTGGATCTCGGTGCTATTAAAGCGATTGTGGTTGATGCCCGTAATGAATTTGCCGAAGAGTATATTGCCAAAGGCATTAAGGCAAACGGTATGTACCAGGGACGTTACTATATGTCCACCCCGCTGGGACGGCCACTTTTAGCTAAGTGGGCTGTCAAGATTGCTGCCCAGGAAGGAGCTGATGCCATTGCTCATGGCGCTACCGGTAAAGGTAACGACCAGGTCCGGATTGAAGGTTCGGCTTTGGCCATGAATCCTGATATTAAAATAATCGCGCCGGTACGTGAATGGGGTATGGGACGTGACGAGCAGATAGAGTACTGCCTTGAGCACGGGATCCCTGTCAAGCAAACCAAAGATAAGCCTTATTCTTATGATGACAATATGTGGGGCGTAACGGGCGAAGGCGGTGAGATCGAGAACCCGGCGTTAATCCCACCGCTGGAAAAGATCCTTCAAGTTTGTAAAGTACCGGAAAAAGCCAAAAACGAGGCCGAATACATTCATGTGGAGTTTGAAAAAGGCCTGCCGGTTGCCGTCGATAAGGTCCAGATGTCGCTAACCGAAATTATTGATTCGCTTAACCGGCGCGCCGCGGAACACGCCGTTGGTATAGTTCACCTACTGGAGGATAGAATTATCGGCCTGAAAGTCCGGGGAATTTACGAAGCCCCGGCGGCGGAGACAATAATAACAGCCCATAAAGCTTTAGAGCGGTACACCTCTACGAGGTTAGAAAATGAGTTTAAATCGATTGTTGATGAGAAATGGGCTTATTTGTGCTATGGCGCACTTTGGTACGAGCCGCTGATGGACGACCTGAATGCTTACCAGGATAAAGTCAACGAAAAAATTACCGGTATTGTTACTCTGAAGCTCTACAAAGGCAGCGTGGAAGCGGTGGCAATCGAAACGCCGAATACTGTGTTTGATGAAAAGCTAGCTACTTTTATGGAAGACGACAACCACTTTAACCAGAATGCCTCGGCCGGCTTTATAGAGCACTATACCCTCCAAATGAAACTGGCCCAACGCCGGCGCCGTACTGCCCTGCTGGCAATAGGTGGACGCAATCAAAAACTTAAACTTCTGCCAGAAATGAAAATATTGGATGGCATGGGCTACCAGCTATACGCAACTTATAAAACACACAAATTTCTCAAAACCAGAGGCATTGAAGCCATCCTGGTCAATAAAATCAGCAGTCCCGAATTAAAGCCTAATCTGGGTGATTTACTGGATGCCAACCGTTTCGATATTATCCTGAATATACCTAGCTCAGAACACCCCGAAGAAGCCAAAAACAAAGAGAAAACAGACGGACAAACCATTCGCGAAAAGGCTGTAAAAACTAACGCTACATTGATAACGTCTGTTTCGGTGGCTAAGGATATGGTCGAGAAACTAAGCAAATCCGGAGTCTAGAGGCCCATGGCATGGCAAAGCATCAATCCTAAAGAAATATTATTAGACAAAATCAGGGCTAAAGGCTGGGTCAACACCCATACCCATATAGATCGCAGCTATATTATTAACGATGAAAATTACGTTAAAACCGGTGATTCACTTGAGCTCAAGTGGGATCACCCGGATGAGTTCAAGGCCAAGATGAGTGTCGAGGATATCGTAGGGCATATGTCGCAGGTCATCGATAACCAGCTAAAGCAAGGTGTTCAGGCGCTCGGTTCCTTTATAGACTGCGACAGTGTCGTTAAAGACAAAAACTTAAAAGCGGCTGACATTATAAAAACGAACTATAAAGGACAGATCCAGCTTAAATTTATTCATCAGCCGATCAAAGGCTTGATGGACGCGACGGAACGCCAGTGGTTCGAAGAAGCTGCGAGTTACGTTGATATAATAGGCGGCTTGCCCGAGCGGGATAGTAAGCTTAAGATCGGTGTCGATCGCAAGGCCGAGCATCTCGACATATTGTTTGAAACTGCCAAAAAGCATACTAAGCCACTGCATGTTCATGTTGATCAGCTTAATGATCCTGAGCAGCGCGATACTGAACTTTTAATTAACAAAACCCGTGAACACGGTTACAGCGGTAAAGTATCGGCTATCCATTGCATATCCTTAGCCGCTCAGAAGAAATCGTATCGAGAGAAAATATACAAACAATTAGTCGAGCAGGATATCACGGTCATAGCCTGCCCTTCGGCCTGGATAGACAGTCGCCGCAGCGAAGTTCTGGTGCCTGGCCACAACTCCGTTACTCCTATTGATGAAATGATTCCGGCCGGTGTCCGGGTAGCTCTGGGAACAGATGACATTGCCGATATATACAAGCCCTTCAGCGATGGTGACATGTGGACCGAGCTACGTATCCTATTGGAAGCCTGCCATTTCTACGATATGGACGCTCTAAGCGATATCGCCACTACAAATGGCCGAAAAGCCTTGGGGATTAGCTAGTCTAAACTATGTTTGAACCGATAATTATAGCTAGCTTTGCTTTGCTGGGCGTGATCACTATGCGGGTGGTTGGCTTTGGTATAGCACCTTTTTTGTCACCGGTAGCCCTGATATTTTTTATACCGCCGGTCGCAGTCGTAACCACTATTTTTGTGGGCACTCTTTCCTGCGCTATTATATTGTTTCAGGCTCGACATCATAGTGTAGTTATACCAAAGGTAGTGGCACGTATATTGCTCGCAGCCATACCGGGTTTACTAATCGGATCTTATATAGTTACACGTATCGACAAGGCGCTTCTCCAGATAATTGTAGGCATATTGGTAATAGTGGCGGTATTGATCCAGGAATATGCACTGCCTCGGCCAACCCGGCCGCTTGGCGTGACAAGAGGCATCACCATAAGTGGCTTTTTTTCAGGCCTGCTCAATGCCACTGCTGCGAATGGAGCGCCACCAATGGCAATGTGGCTAAGGACGCATACAAGCACCCCCAATCAGATTAGACAAAATATCGCAGCCATGTTTGTAGTAGTTAATCTTTGCAGCCTGACAGCTATACATTACATGCGGCCCCAGACTTTCAACCATCAGGTCGCAGCCACATTTGCGTTGCTCGTACCGGTAGTGATTATTGGCAATGTGATAGGCACAATAATCATGAAGAAGGTCAACGTTAAGCTATACGAAAAATTGGTAGTCATTGCCATTATCCTCACCGGTCTCGTAAGTATTTGTCTCGGGATTGTCAGTAAGCTTTAGAGACTAGCTTTGATTTCGGCGGCCAGGTTTTGGTTCCACATGGCAGCTGTAACTGATTGGACGATGTCGGCACCCGCCTTACGGTAATCATGGAAGTCTGCAGGTGTCATTACGCCCCCAACGCCTATAATTTCAAAGCTTAAATTGTGTTGTTTGCGTAAGGTATCTAGCCTTTTGACCATATCGATGCCGGCCCATTTAATGCTTTTGCCGCAAATCCCGCTCTTTAATCGGCCTTCGCCAGGCAACAGCTGCTTCCCTGCTTCATCGACCACTGCCGCCGGTATGGTGTTAATAGCTGAGTAGGCCGCCAGATAAGGACTGCTGTCTAAGATAATTTTTTCCAACAACTCCTGTTGATCCTCGCTGAAATATCCCAGCTTACCGATGAGCGGAATATCGCCAACCAGCTCTTTGGCTTGCCTGGCTATGCTGACCACGGCTTCCGGCGTATAGCAAATTATCCCTTCGTTCGCAACATTTGGACAAGAGAAGTTGATCTCTATGACTTTTACACCGGTTTTGGCAGCCAGGGCCGCTGTGTCGGCGAAGTCCTTATAGTAATTTTCCTGGCTAAAACCCGACTTTATCGTGCCGACGACACCGGCGATCAGTAATTGTCCTTTGCCTTGGGCGGCCACCGCCTGTTTCATATCTTCTATCCAGAAATCCGGCCCGCGCGAGGGATTGCCGAAGGAGTTTGTGATCGTCATTTCTGACAGCGGTTTGTTGGAGGACATGCGTCCCACCAGCGGCTGAACGGCTTTTTCGAGCGTTAGGTCGCCTTCGATGTCGATGTAAACGACATTCGGAAATTCGTTTGCCGGGAACGGTACGCTACGCTGGGTTTTGTAGACGACTACGTCAAAGCCCCGTTCAAAGGCTCCGCGGACATGTTTGCTGGTGGGCAGCGAACCGGCAGCTATACCGAATGGAGAATATATTTTATGGCCCAGAAAGCTGTAGGCAGGCTCGCCGCTATTTTGGTATGGCGCCTCTTCAGGGTTTGTCAGAAACGGCCCATTATCAAAATTGTCGTCAAACGTCTTCGCAGGGTCAAAAAACGTGGCGGATTGCTTCGGCATAAGTTGCTCCTCTTCTGTTTACAGGATATCATGTAAACAGATGACGTTTCTAGAGAAACTTGATGCCTGCGTGGCCAAAAATGACTCTTTGCTATGCGTTGGATTGGATCCTGACCTGACGAAATTACCTGATGCGTACGATCAGTTTAGCTTTAATAAAGCCATCATTGATGCCACAGCCGATCTGGTCTGCGCGTTTAAGCCCAATCCGGCGTTTTATGAGGCGCAGGGGTCGGAGGGAATAGTTAATCTGGAAAGGACGTGCCAGTACATCAGACAAAGCTATCCGGATGTTCCTGTAATTCTCGACAGCAAGCGCGGCGATATTGGCAATACAAACAAGGCCTATGCCGAGGCGGCTTTCAAAGTCCTGCAAGCAGACGCTGTGACGCTCCACCCATATTTTGGTAAGGACTCCCTACTGCCTTTTATTGAGTATAAGGAGAAGGGTTTGATTATAATGTGTAAATCTTCCAACCCCGGTGGCGGCGAATTTCAGGATCTGCCGGTAGAAGATATGAAGCTTTATGAATACGTCGCTCATCAGGTAGCAGAAGAATGGAACGAGTACGATAATTGTCTGCTGATGGTCGGCGCGACTTATCCGAATGAGCTCGCCGCGGTTCGTCACATCGCGGGCCCAACTATGCCCATTCTGGTTCCGGGCCTGGGAGCCCAAAAGGGTGATATGGCTGCCATGCTGAAAGCCGGACTTAATGGTGACGGCACCGGCCTGATTATTAACTCTTCCAGGGAAACTATCTTCGCTTCCAGCGGACAGGACTTTGCTAAGGCTGCGCGCGGAAAAGCTCAACAATTAAGTGATGAAATCAATAAATACAGGGGAGGAAAATCATGAGCAGCGGTCAGAATCAAAAAAAGGAATTAGCGCTTGATCTCCACGATATTGGCGCCGTCAAGTTTGGCGAATTCACTTTTAAAAGTGGCATTGTCAGCCCCATATATGTCGATCTGCGACTATTTATTAGTTACCCCAAGATACTTAAGAAAGTCACTAAGCTGTACGCCGAACAGCTAGCTTCACTTAAATATGATCGTTTGGCGGGCGTGGCGTATGCTGCCCTACCAATTGCCGGCGCGATAAGCCTGGAGCTGGAACAACCTTGGATTTTTATCCGTAAAGAGGGTCTTCAAAAGGGTTACGGGCTCAAAAAAAGCCTTGAGGGTGAATACAAAAAAGGTGAAACAGTAGTTATGATTGAAGATCTCGTAACCCGGGCCACGTCGCTTTTGGAAGCCATTCCGGCGATTGAGAACCACGGTCTGATCATTAAAGACGCCGTGGTTTTGCTCGATTACGGCAAAGGCGGCGGCCAGAAACTAAATGAAAAAGGCTATAACCTGCATGCTTTCATGACCATGCGCGAACTGGTAGACATCATGAAAGCCCAAGGCAAGATTGACGCAGCAAAACATCAACAATCTCTTGAGTTTTTAGAGTCTTAGCAGTTCTTTTGTTTGACCCAGGCGCGGGCGTTTTGGAAGAGACGGAGCCAGGGTGAGTCTGGGCCCCATTCGGCGGGATGCCAGGATAGTTGGCGGCTCATGAAGGCCCGCTCGGGGTGCGGCATAATGATGGTGGCGCGGCCATCGGCTGTAGTCAGGGCTGTAATACCTTGCGGCGAGCCGTTCGGGTTGGCCGGGTAATTCTCTGTTACTTTGCCGTAATTATCGACATATTGAGCTATTATCAAATTATTGTCCTTAGCTTTTTTTAATTGTTTATCACTGGCAAAGGCTGCCCGGCCTTCGCCGTGAGCCGTGGGAACGGGCAGGACTGAACCGGTCATGCCTTTGAAGAATATAGATGGTGTTTCGTTTATCTTGGCCAATACCAGTCGGGCTTCAAATTGCTCGGAAGTGTTTTTGAGGAAAGTGGGCCAGGTCTCTGCTCCCGGAATCAAATCTTTTAAGGCGGCCAGCATCTGGCAACCATTACAGACGCCTAGGCTGAATGTGTCGGGCCGTTCAAAAAACTGTTTGAATTTAGAGCGTAACTCTTTATGGAATAATATAGATTTGGCCCAGCCCTCACCTGCCCCCAGCACGTCACCATAACTGAACCCGCCGCAAGCGGCCAAGCCAACAAACTCGTCTAGATCGACACGGTTGTCTATAATGTCGTTCAAGTGAACATCCACGCTGGTAAAACCGGCCTGGTCAAAAGCCGCGGCCATTTCAATCTGACCATTAACGCCCTGTTCGCGGAAGATGGCTATCTTTGGTCTAGTGGTATACGCTACAGTGTGAACTTTAGGGTCAGCTGTTACTTTGGCTGACAGGCCAGGATCTTTGTTATCTTGAATAGCAGCAAACTCCTGATCGGCAGTCCCGGGGTTGTCACGTAATTTTTGGATCTGGTAGCTGGTTTCGCTCCACCAGCTTTCCAGCTGGGCTCGGCCATTTCGATAGATTTCATTATTGCCTTCGCGGATTACAATATTTTGCGCCTCAGTGGCCTGACCAATGTAGTAAGCATGCTTATTAAAGGCCTTAAGTACATTTGGGACATCAGACTTAACGACTTGAATAACAGCGCCCAGCTCTTCATTGAACAATTTTTCTAATGTCGTTCCGGAAAGCTGACTCACATCCAGCTCGACGCCGCAGCGGCTGGCGAAGGCCATTTCTAAAACTGTGGCCAGCAGTCCGCCATCGGAACGATCATGGTAGGCCAGGATTTTGCCTTGTTTTTTAAGTTCGGCAAGCTTACTGAAGAAATCTTTTAATGTTGAAGCGTCGGCATCCGGTGCTTCGTTGCCGAGCTGGTTGTAGACCTGGGCTAAGGCGGAGCCGCCCAGCCTCAAATTGTCTTGTCCTAGGTCGATAAGAATAAGAGCTGTTTCTTCGTTAGTGTTCAGTTGTGGCGTTAAAGTTTTATCGACGTCTTGGACGGGGGCAAAACCGGTGATAATTAAGGAAACTGGCGAGGTAACGCTTTTATCGGTACTGCCCTCCTGCCATTTGGTGCGCATGCTCATGGAATCCTTGCCTACTGGGATGGTCAGTCCGAGTGCCGGCGTAAAATCTTCGCCAATAGCTTTCACGCTGTCAAACAGCTTTTCGTCCTCAGAGGCGCTGCCCACAGCCGCCATCCAGTTGGCGGAAAGTTTAATATCCGGCAGTTGCTTAATATCGGCAGCGGCAATGTTGGTAATGGCTTCGCCTACGGCCATCCGGGCAGCTGCCGGCGCGTTAATCAGAGCTAATGGCGTGCGTTCACCCATGGCCATGGCCTCGCCAAACTGGCTGTCAAATGCCACTGCAGTCACTGCGACGTCGCTGACCGGCACCTGCCAGGGACCGACCATCTGGTCGCGTACAACCAGGCCGCCAACTGTACGGTCACCAATGGTAATCAGGAATTTTTTGCTGCCGACGGCCGGCAGTTTGAGGACTCGCTCGATGGCTTCATTAAGTTTGACTTTGGTAAAGTTGAGTTTAGATTGGCTGACTTTTTGACGAGTGACCTCGCGGGTCATCTTGGGTGGTTTGCCAAACAGGACATCCATCGGCACGTCGACCGGCTGGTTATTGAACAATTCATCACGCACAATAAGTTGTTCATCTTCGGTTAGGGTGCCGACTACGGCAAAGGGGCAGCGTTCCCGCTCGCAAATGGCCTTGAAGCGTTCTAGGTCTGCCGGCGCGATTCCCAAGACGTAGCGTTCCTGTGACTCGTTACACCAGATTTCCATCGGCGACAAGCCGCGTTCGGCGCTAGGGATGTCACGCAGTTCAAAAACAGCGCCGCGGCTCGAATCATGCACCAGCTCCGGCAAGGCATTACTGAGGCCGCCGGCACCGACATCATGAATACTTAGTATCGGATTATCATTAAGGCTCCAGCAGCGGTCGATAACTTCCTGGGCACGGTGCTCCATCTCGCCGTTGCCGCGCTGGACAGAGGCGAAATCCAGAGATTCATTGCTGGTGCCAGTCTGCATACTGGCGGCAGCTCCGCCGCCCAAGCCGATCAGCATGGCCGATCCGCCCAGCTGTATAATCAGTGATCCCACGGGAAGCTGTTGTTTTTGGACGTGCTGATCCCGGATATTACCAAGACCCCCGGCGACCATGATCGGTTTATGGTAGCCCCATACTTGCTTATCAACTTCTTGCTGATAAGTGCGGAAATAGCCCGTTAGGTTCGGCCGGCCAAATTCGTTGACATAGTTTGCGCCGCCAATAGGTGCCTCAAGCATGATATCCAGAGGTGAAACGATGCGTTTCGGTTTTCCGTAAGACTGTTCCCATGGCCGTTTGGCGCCGGGAATTTCCAGATTAGACACAGTAAAGCCGGTCAGACCCATCTTTGTTTTCGCTCCTCGCCCTGTGGCGGCTTCGTCACGAATTTCGCCGCCTACACCGCTGGCGGCTCCCGGTATCGGCGCGATAGCCGTAGGGTGATTGTGGGTCTCGACTTTGATCACTGAATGCACCGGTTCATTGTGGTAGCTATAAGTCCCATCCGCAGAGTCGCTGAAAAAACGACCGGCTTTTGGCCCTTTAGTTACGGCGGCGTTATCGCTGTAAGCTGACAATACATCCTGGCCCCCCTTTTCATTGGTGTTTTTGATCATTTTGAAGAGGCTTTTCGGCTGCTTCTGGCCGTCAATAACCCAGGTCCCGTTAAAGACTTTATGCCGGCAATGCTCGCTGTTTACCTGGGCGAACATCATCAGCTCCACATCTGTCGGGTTGCGTCGCAACTCCGTATATGAAGCGTAAAGGTAATCAATCTCGTCGTCGGCCAACGCCAGACCAAGCTCTTGATTGGCAACCACCAGGGTCTGTTTACCGGCTGATATGTCTATATATTGTAATGGTTTAGGATCATGGCTTTCAAATAATATTTTGGCAGCCTCCACATCGGCTAAGACGGCTTCGGTCATGCGGTCATGCAATATTTCGGCGATGAGCTGATTGCCCGATCCGGCGCCTTGAACATAGTATGCAACACCCCGCTCTATCCGTTGAACTACATCAATGCCCGAATTATGAACAATGTCGGTGGCTTTGCTGGACCAGGGAGAAATAGTGCCTGGCCGCGGCACCACAAAATAGAGTGTGCCTTCACGGCTGCCAGCATATGGCGAGCCGTAGGTTAGTAGTTCGATGAGCCGTTTGTCATCTTTAGCTGACAGCCGGCCGTCGATGTCGCCGACGTGGACGTATTCGGCGTCTATAGCGCTGATTGATGGCTCTACAGCTTGTAGTCGTGCGAACAGCTTGGCTTTACGAAAGTCTGATAATGCAGCTATACCTCTATAGACCTGCACTAGCGGACCTCAAGGCTATCACCGCCAAAGGTAATATTTTTGGACTTAATAACGACTTGTTTTGGCCCTTCTTCAACAGTGCCGGCGATCCAGGCTTTCAAATTCTGTTCTTCAGCGATGTCGACGACTTTTTGGGCCTGAGCGGCCGGTACATAGACGGCGTAACCAGCTCCCATGTTGTAATTGCCATACATTTCCGCCTCATTGTTATCAGCCTGTTTAGCAATAAAGTTGAAGATTTCCGCTACAGGCGGCGTTTTAGTTATTATGTAGCTAAAGTCAACTTCAGCCCGCATGAGTTTGCGCCAGCCATGGCCGGTTATATTTGATAAATAGCGGATCTCAATATCAGCGTCTTGGAGGGCTTTTACCATGCCGGAGTAGATATGCGTAGGTGCCAGCACAGCTTCGCTAAAAATGGTACCGTCAGCCAACTTGGTCTTATAGCCATGCGGCAAACTGGTGGCAATTTCACGGATCAGGCTGATACCGTTGGCATGCACGCCGCTGGATTCAATCAGGACGATAACATCGCCGGGCCGCAGGTTTTTGCCTTGTACTAATTTTTTTGCAGAATCTATAACTCCAAAGGCTGAACCGGCGAATTCCAGGGCACCCGGTACCACTACTCCTGGCAGCGATTGAGTTTCACCGCCCCCCCAGACGACTTCAGCCATGTCGCAGGCGTGGCGCCAACCCTTAATAAAATCTTCGGCGATCGTCCGGTTCGTCAGCCACTCATAAGAACCGGATGACCAATAGGCGTTTAAGGCAACGGGTGTAGCGCCCACACTGACCAAGTCGTTAATAATACAGGCCACGGTATCCTGAGCGATATCACGAAAATAAGACTGGCCCATTTGCTCATAAACTGCCTGAGCAACCAGGCTTTTAGTGCCTAGTCCTTCCTGGACAAAAGCGCCCCAGAGAGATCCCATCTCAAAAATGTAAGCCGATTCGCCTCTTGTGCCGGCTACTTCTTTAAAGCCAAACGGCATATTGCCGGCAGTCGCCAGACCTTGTTTTTGGGCCAGAATCTTCATGGGGTCAGCCTGGGAATAGTTAACAGACTTGTGATAATCTAATTTTTTGGTCACGCCGGCTCCCCTTACCTACTTAATTATAACAGTTTGCCCCAGGGTCTTAAATAATCATTAAACCGAGGCGGAATTTCTTGCGCACAGCGTTTGATTTAGGCACTATATAGATTCCATATGCTATCTATATAGGAGTAATTTGACATGGTGCTCTGGAAACCGATTCGAAACATACTATTAGCCGTGCCAGAAGAGCTATTGGTAGAGGTAGATGAAGCGGCAAAATCTAAGTATATGTCGCGCTCAGAGTATATCCGATATGTTTTGCATAAGGAAACTGGTGGCAAGTATCCGGGAGTCATCAATCGCACCGCTAAAGAGGATCCTACCAGATTTCTTGACCTAGATGATAGCTAATCATAGCGAACAAGGGGGTTGTCAGCGGGCGGAAAAATGCTTAAGATAAGAGTAGATGAGCAGCAGCGGACAGCCGGGTCTAGTTTCTATTTCCTCTTCGCAAGAAGAAAGTGACGTACTCAAGGAAAAGTGCGCGGTTTTTGGTATTATCGGCCAGCAATTCGGCGACAATACGGGCCTGGAAGCGGCCCGTTTAACTTTTTATGGGCTTTGGGCCCTGCAGCACCGCGGTCAGGAAAGTTCCGGGATTACCAGCAGTGACGGCACGGATTTACACCGCCACGCTGCCCAAGGGCTAGTAGCTACTGTTTACCGGGAAGAAGATCTTGAGCAATTACCAGGGCACATAGCCATCGGCCATAATCGTTATTCGACTTCCGGAGGCGCTGACGATCAATATAACCAGCCATATGTTGATCGTAAACACAAAATTGCTTTGGCGCATAACGGTAACTTACCGGATACCACTAAGCTGGAAGACTTTTTGACCGCCCGAGGCATTGATTTAGCTAATAATAACGATACGGCTCTGATGGTAGCGGCTATTAGCGCTTACATGGACGAAGGTCTTAGTTTAGTCGAAGCTATTAAGCGGGCATGGCCGCTGTTCACAGGGGTGTTTTCGATCGTGGCGATGGACGCTAAAACTTTAGTGGCTTTCCGTGACGAATGCGGGGTGAGGCCGCTGTCGATCGGCACGCTTGATGGCGGCTATGCTATCGCCAGCGAAACCTGTGCTTTCGACACGATTGGCGCCACCTTCCTGCGCGATGTTAAACCGGGCGAGCTGGTCGCCATTAATGACGAGGGCTTAACTTCCGAGCAAGTAGTAGCCGGCAATCAAAAACTGGACATCTTTGAGCTGGTTTACTTTGCCCGGCCGGACAGCCTGCTGCTCGGCAAGCGGGTGGACATAGTGCGCCAGGATTTCGGCCGGGAAATGGCCAAAGAATTCCCGATTAAGGCCGACGTTATCGTACCTGTACCCGATTCCGGCATACCGGCCGCCCTCGGCTATTCCCAGGCCAGCGGCATTCCTTTTGAGATGGCGCTTATAAAGAACCGCTATATACATCGCACCTTCATCCGCCCGACTACCCAGCTCCGCGAACGCGACCTAAAAATGAAACTTAACCCGGTGATCGAACTTATAAAAGACCAGCGGGTTATTTTAGTTGATGATTCAATAGTGCGCGGCACGACAATGCGGCACCTGGTATCGATGATGTTTGAAGCCGGCGCCCGCGAAGTCCACTTATTAATCACCTCGCCGCCGGTACGTTACCCGGACTTTTATGGCATCAATACGCCTAAACAAACCGAGCTGTTGGCGGCTTATATGACGGAAGATGAAATGCGCGATTACGTTCGTGCCACGTCGCTGTGCTTCCTGTCGTTTGACGGTATGATCCAGGCCACCGGCCTGCCAGGCGACAGTTTCACAGTGTCTTGCTTTACCGGCGACTATCCCATCTCTATCGGTAAACGCGCCCGCGAAATTTCTCTGCTTAAAGCCGGGCAAACCTTGCCTAAAACCACTCATATGCCAACTGAACTGGCAGCCACCCGTACGATATCAGTATGAAGCCGCGCATTGCCATCCTGGCTTCGGGTGGCGGCACTACGGCCGAAGCTTTTATCCGGGCTGACCAGCGAGGGGACATAAACGTGGACGTCGGGCTGGTTATAGCCAGCCGTAAGCATGCCGGCATCTTTGATCGCATTGCCGATCTTAACGTCGAGTATGGGCTGAATATCGATTGTATTTTGATTAATCACAAGACCCATCCAGCCGCAGCTACCGAAAATGTAAACGGCGGCCACCAGACTGCCGGCGAAGAAGCTGGCATATTAGCGGCGCTGCTGGCCGGCAATTTCGACCTTATAGCGCTGATGGGTTATATGAAACGAATCGGTCCGAATCTGGTCCAGGCTTTCGGTCGGCTGCCCGAGCATAGCAGTATCTACCAGGCCAGGATGGTCAACACCCACCCGGGCATTTTGCCGGATACCAAGGCCATGTATGGCGAGCAAATCCAGCAGTACGTACTGGATAACCATTTACCGTACGGCGGTCAGACACTGCATGCGGTGGCCGAAGAATATGATGACGGCCCGATCATCGCCGAACATAAAGTACCGGTTGAACCCAGCGACACAGCAACAAGTCTTTTCGCCCGCGTGCAGGCAGTCGAAAAACAATTCCTGCCGGGCGACATCGAAGCCTTTATAAAAGCCCGCCAAGCCTATAGTATGGAACACGTAGGAGTATAAATATGGTAAAAGTCCTGGTAGTTGGTAAGGGCGGCCGTGAACATGCGCTTGGCTACGGCCTGGCTTTGTCGAAGGAGGTGGATAAAGTATATTTTGTGCCCGGTAACGCCGGCACGGCCTTACTGGCGAAAGCCACAAACGTGGAAGTCAGCCATGACCAGCTAACGGAATTTTGCCGAAAAGAATCTATAAACCTGGTAGTGATAGGGCCTGACGACCCGCTGGTAGCCGGTTTGGCCGATGAGCTGCGAGCTCAAGGCATAACTACCTTCGGGCCCGGTAAGGCTGCGGCTCAGCTGGAAGGCAGCAAAAGCTTTGCCACAGAGTTCATGCAGAATCACGGCATACCTATACCGCCATCAACAGTTGTTACAGATGCAAAAAGTGCAGCTAAGGCAGTAGCGGCCTATGGCGGCGCGGCCAAATCGGTCATTAAAGCTGACGGCCTGGCGGGCGGTAAGGGTGTATTTCTGCCAGATACAGAGGAGGAAGCTGAAGCGGCAATTGCCAGGATTATAAGCGGTGACGTCGATGGCGGCCGTGAGAAATTTGTTATCCAGCAACGCTATCACGGTCCTGAAGTGTCAGTGTTCGCGCTGAGCGATGGCGATACTTACCAGATTATTCCCCTTCCCGCCCAAGACCATAAACGTATCTTTAATGGGGACAAGGGCCCAAATACCGGGGGCGTCGGCGCCTACGCCCCTTTGCCCGATTGGATGCTGTCGTCCGGCCAGTGGTCAAAAATTGAGTCTATAATTGACAAGACTATCAGCGGGATGCAGGCTGCCGGTACTCCCTATCAAGGCGTACTGTTTTTAGGAGTAATGCTGGCCGAGGAACTGAATGGCGACCCGATTGTCATAGAGTACAATTGCCGTTTTGGTGACCCGGAAATACAGGTAGTCATGTCGCTACTGATAAAAAATCAGGTAGATGCCTATCAGATGCTTAACACTACAGCTACAGGCCACTTAGCTCAGTTTGTTTTTCCTAATAAGTTATATGGCTCAGCTCTAACTATTTGTTTGTCAACGCCTGGCTATCCAGGCACTCCTAAGGGCGGACAAACCATATATGGTCTCGATAAGTCCTATCCAAATGTAATCGTTTTTCATGGTACTACCAAGCAGGTTGACGGCGAAATTCAGACCAATGGCGGCCGCATGATTTTTGCCGTTGGCATGGGCGACACCTTAAAAGAAGCTGCTGCGGCCGCGGCTGCCGCCATAGGCCCGGACGCCATTCATTTCAAAGGCATGCATTACCGCACCGACATCGGCCACCGCGCTTTAATAAAGTAGAAAAATTTGCAAGACAGCTTCTAAAATTGTATTATAATAAATATGAGTGAAGCTTTAACACAACAGGCTCTATTAGATAAGACATGTGAACAATTAGTTGATCGTTTAGATACCGTGGTGGATATCCATGGCAGAACAGCTACGGTAAGTGATATTGGGGGCCTAAGCTTGGCGATGCGTAATGTAGCGGTAATTTACAGAAGTCCAGAAGAACAGCAGGAATATTTTTTGTCAGCTCATAGGGAAAGCCTTGAACGTGGGGGCAACCCCTCGGCTGAAATATGTACCTATACCGCTGATAACATGATGGCTGCTTATAGATTTGACCGCACTACTGGCTTGGTTACCATAAACGACTTTGATTTTCCGGAAGATGAAATTAGGCCTCTTAGCAACAAAGAAGTTAATGCCTTGAAATACTCCTTCGCCACGATCGGTATGCTCTTTGGAGTGTTAGACCGTGGCTTAACCGATAGCGGCATTACACGCCTTAACCAAGATCTTACAAAGGCAATTGAGTCAAGGTAGTAGTTATTTGATGTAGGACTCCCAGCCTTCAGTTTGGAGTCTCGCGTCCTTGGCTAGGACGTCGTCATGTTGTTTCTTGATGAAATCGTAGTATTTTTTGGCTAAATCATCATCGTGGAGGGCTAGAATGCGAATAGCTAGCAAACCCCCGTTACGGGCGCTGTTTTCTGGCATGGTGGCGAGCGGGATGCCGGGGGGCATTTTGATGTTGGACCAGAAGGCTTCGTGGCCGCCGCTTTCTCCTTTAATAGGTATGGCAATGACCGGTAAAGTCGTTTCCGACGCAGTCATGCCCGGTAAATGGGCCGAGCCGCCTGCACCGGCGATAATAATTTTCAAACCCCTGCTCTCTGCCTCTTTAGCATAGGCGGACATTTCATCCGGTGTACGGTGAGCTGAAACAATTCTGGTTTCATATGCAACGCCAAATTCTTCAAGCGTTTTAGCTGCCTCGCTCATAATATCCAGGTCTGAATCTGACCCCATAATTATGCCGACAAGTGGGTTACTCATGGTTTCTCCTATATGCTTATTGCTTCTCGGGCTTTGTGAGCCCGTTCCCGGGCTTCTTCAACCGTCTGGCCGGTAGCCGTAATGTGGCCCATTTTACGATCAATCTTGGTCGGTGATTTCCCGTAAAGGTGTATTTTAGTATGCGGGTCTTTAGCGGCTTTGTCGATGCCTTCGGGCTTGGTTTCGCCGTCGCGTTCACCCAGTATGTTAATCATAACAGCCGCCGGGACTATCATATCTGTCGGTCCCAAAGGTAAGCCGCTGATAGCCCTGATGTGCTGTTCAAACTGCGACGTCCGGCAGGCCTCAATCGTATAATGGCCCGAGTTGTGGACGCGCGGTGCTATTTCATTTATTAATACCCGGCCATCTTCGGTTAGGAACATTTCAATTCCAAATACACCTGCGCCCTCCAGACGGTTTACTGCGTCTACAGCGACTTGCTTGGCTTTTTCTGCGGCGGCCCGGCTAATATCGGCTGGGGCCAGGACGGTCGTACAAATATTACGGTGCTGAATGGTTTCTACAACCGGATAAGTAGTGGTTTGGCCATCTGTATTCCTGGCAACCAGGACGGCCAGCTCCTTTTTAAATGGCACGAAGTTCTCGCCATAAAGCTGCTGGCCGTCAAAGGTTTTAAGGGCGCGCTTTAGTTCTTCCGGATTACTTACAACTTCATTTCCCCGGCCGTCATAGGCCCCGTGGCGTGTCTTGATAAGTAGCCTGCCTCCAAAATCGCTTAAGGCTTTTTTGGCTGAGGCTTCATCCGTTATTTCGACAAAATCAGCCACAGGCAGGCCGGCTTCACGTAACATTTTTTTTTGAGCTAATTTATCCTGGATTAAACGGATTGTTTTTGGAGACGGGTTGATCTTTTTACCCGCGCCGGCAAGTTCCTCTAAAACCGAAGTATCAAGGTGCTCAATCTCGACAGTGATAAAATCGGCATTTTGAGCCAGTGATTCGAGAGCTTTTTTATCATAGAGATCGCCGATGATTTCCTTTGCTCCTACTTGGGCAGCCGGCGAGTTAGGTGACGGATTAACGACTATAACCTTGAAGCCGAGTTTGATCGCCGCTTCCGTCAGCATCCGGCCCAGCTGGCCGCCGCCAACAATCCCAATCGTCTCTGCTTGGCCCATACAGTAATAATACCGTACAATAGAGGTAATGGATATACAGTCAATAGAGACTACTGACTTTGCTTTTCCGGGTCAAACGGCGCTCTACCATGGCAAGGTCCGCGATGTGTATACAATTAATGACAATATGTTGGTGTCAGTTGCTACTGACAGGATATCGGCATTTGATATCAATTTACCGGCGCCTATTCCTTTCAAAGGCCAGGTTCTGAACCAGATGGCAGCGCATTTTCTGGAGAAAACCCGAGACATCGCCCCTAACTGGCTGCAAGCTGTACCTGACCCGAATGTCAGCGTTGGCCAGAAAGCCAAACCGCTGGAAGTTGAGATGGTAATAAGGGGTATTCTGGTGGGCCATGCCTGGCGGGAGTATAAAGCCGGTAAACGCAGCATTTCCGGCGTGCCAATGCCTGAAGGCCTGCAAGAATACGATCCTTTTCCTGAGCCGATAATTACGCCGACGACTAAAGCCAGTGTTGGCCATGACGAGGACATCGCGCAGGCCGAGCTTATCAGCCAAGGCCTGGTCACATCTGAAGAGTGGGAACAAATGGTTTCGTACACCCGCCAGCTTTTTGCCCGGGGACAGGAGATGGCCCGGGCTCAGGACCTTGTACTGGCTGATACAAAATATGAATTTGGCAAATTGGACGGCAAGCTCATACTAATAGATGAAGTGCATACCCCTGACTCGTCGCGCTATTTCTACGCTGATACTTATGAAGCGTTTTTAGCAGACAGAAGTGTTATGCCGCCTAAACATTTCTCGAAAGAATTTGTGCGGGAATGGTTGGTTGCCAAAGACTTTGACGGGCATAACGATAACCCTGTACCGGAAATGCCCGGCGAATTCATTCAATTAGTATCTGAGCGTTATATAGAGTTGTATGAAAAAGCCACGGGTCAGAAATTTGTTAAAGCTGACAGCGGTGACGTTATGAAAAGAATAGAGCAGAATTTATTAACTTATCTGGAGCAGAGCAATGAAACCCATTAACTTACCGACTGTCGACCTATCACCTAACTACAGCGCCGTTGATCCGCTTGATGCCCGTTATTATAATGCCGAGATCGCCTGTTACTTGTCGGAGCGCAGCCGGATTGCCTACCAGGCTTATGTAGAGGCCGCACTGGCCCATGCCCTGGCCGATTTTGGCGTCTGTTCGCCCGAGATCGCACAGCAAATTGAGCTGGCTACTACAAAAGTGACAGCCGAGGCAGTGGACGAACATGAAAAAACTACCAAACACGATGTTAAAGCTTTAGTGAACACCATTAAAGCTGAGCTATCCGATGAAGCTAAGCCTTATGTCCACTTCGGGGCCACCTCTTACGACATCGTGGCGACGGCTATGAGTTTGCAACTAAAGGCGGCTATCAATGAGCTGGTAATTCCACGTTTAAACGAACTTGAAAAGACACTGCTTAGATTAACCAAGGACTATGCTGAAACCGTTCAAATAGGTCGTACCCACGGCCAGCATGCTGTGCCAATTACTTTTGGTTTTGCGATGGCCGAATACGTCAGCCGCATCGGCGGAAGTATAAAATCTCTTCAGGTTCTTAGCGGTAAGCTCCCAGGCAAGTTCTCCGGCGCTGTTGGCGCTTATAACGCACTTAGTTTGTTTGTTGACGACCCACTGGAGTTTGAAAAAAAGATTCTCGGATATCTGGGTCTGGAGCCGGCGCCTTATTCTACGCAGATTATCCCGGCCGAAAGCTATGTACGTTTGCTTGACGAGATAGCCATTACCGCCGGCATAATGGCCAATTTATCCCATGATATGCGGCATCTGCAGCGGAGTGAAATTGCCGAGGTTCGCGAGCATTTCGATGCCGGCCAAACCGGCTCGTCGACCATGGCTCATAAGCGTAACCCCTGGAACTTCGAAAATGTCATCAGTATGTCAAAGCAAGTCACTGCGCAGCTTATTAATGCCAACCTAAACATCAGCAGTGAACATCAACGGGACCTGACAGATTCGGCATCAGCCCGATTTTATGGAATCGCCCTGGCCAGCGTCGCTTCGATGGCCCAGAGACTGAATAACGTTATGAGCAAAATAGAAGTCGACGAAGAAAATATGCGGCGCAACCTATATATGAGTAATGGCGCCATTGCCGCCGAACCCCTGTATTTGCTATTGGAAAAATACGGCCACACTACCGCCCACGAAGTCTCTAAAGCCCTAAGCCATAAAGCTATAGAAACGGACAAATCCCTCTACGCGATTGCCAGCCAGGACAATGATATCCAATCTTATTTCCAACAATTTACAGATAAAGAAAAACAAATCCTGCAAGAGCCTGAGAAGTACTACTCCGGCCTTGCTTCTCAAAAAGCTCTCACAGTCCACGACCATTGGCAGGAATTTCTAAAGACAGTTTAATGCATGTAGAAGCCGCGGGCGATTTTGTCGGGTACCATGGTTAGGTTGACGCCTTTATCGGTGAGCATTTTTATGACTTGTTCGTCGCCGAGCGAACCGCTGGAAGCTAAAATAGCCCGGATACCGGCTTTGGCTAATAATTCCGGTCCGTCAGCAAATGGGAAAAAGCTATCGCTGTAGGCAACCGCACCTGCCAATTTTTGGGTATCAAGCTCAATTTTAAGAATTAGTTTGTCGCCTTTTTCCTCTAGCTCGGTCATGTCTAAAGTGGTGCGTGCCAACGCTAGCTGGCCGGCCCCTACCCGATCCTGCTGGCCGACACCATTGCCTATAAGCTGCCCGTCTCTTACCAGAGTGATGGTATTGCTGTTGCTGGTACAGCCCACAGCCCAGCCAAGGATCATATCCTGATTTTGCTGGGGAGTTGGATTGCCATAGCGCTGGATATGGTCCGCGGACAGGTCCAGCACAAAGTCATAATTAGGTTGCTCCAGGACCCCGCCCCGCACAGGGCGGATGCGGCGGCTGTGATCCAGCGAGGCTTCGCTTAAGTCCCAGAGGGCCGGATTAACCACGACCCGTAGTTTATTTCGGTTTAATAAGGCCAAAGCATCTTCATTTACACTGGCGCCAACCACACCATCCAGCAACCGGGGTTTATTATTTTCAACCGCGTAAAGCATCAAAGCTTCGGCCACCGCCAAGTCTATAGTGCCGTTAATCATGACCACGCCACCAAAGATAGCGCGCGTGTCGCCCAACAGCATTTTTTGCACCGCATTAGCAAATGTCCCGCTCACTGCCGCGCCGCAGGCGTTACCGTGCTTCACGCCCACCGCTATCGGCGGTACATGGCCAAAATTGCGCGCAAAGCCGGCGGCAATATGAGTCACTGTCTGGAGCAGCCGGTCAATATCGGTCATATTCACGTAACTGCGTTCCATGCCCTGAACATGGTCAAATCGGTCAAGTCCTAAAGGGTCAATGGCAATGCGGTTGTCGGCGTAAAAAGCTGCCGGTGTTTGCTGAGGGTTCTCACCATATTTTGCAGGAATTTCCTGACGGGCCAGAAGACCGCTGAACTCCGCTCCCCCCAGATACTTCGCCGACGTTAATGCGTACCGGGCAACTTCGTATTCTGCCCGGGCTGCCAGACCATCCCGAAAGGCTGCTTCGTCGAGCCTACCGGCCCGGATCCATGCTAAAACCGGCTGGCGCTGCTCGGCATGAGACAGCACGATCCGTCTGCCTTTAGCAGCCGACCGGAGCATAGCCGGCCCGCCTATATCGGTTTGGTTGATAATATCTTGCCTGGAAGCACCTTCTGTAGCAATGGCTTCCTCGAGCGGGTACATATCGATGCAAACCAGATCAATAACCGGCAGCTTAAGGCCGGCTAATTCCGCCATATCCTCAGTGCTGTTTTTATCTGCCAGCAATCCGGCTGAAATCTCACGCGACAGTGTCACAACCCGGTGGCCCAGGATGGCTTTACCGCCAACCAGTCCTGCTACGTCACTGACCTCAATGCCAGCCGCCTGAATTGCTTTGGCAGTGCCGCCGGAGGCGTAAATTTGCCAGTTCAGATCCGCCAGCCCCTGGGCGAACTCAACAATACCGGTTTTGTCATACACCGAAAGCAAAGCAATACCCGCCGATTTACCCATGCAGCCTCCTCTCTTATATATAAATAGTAACTAGTTTCTCTGTAATATCCAAGCCCCCCTTGCATTGTAGTTATATTCAGTTATATTGGAGAATTAGTGAACATATAGGATAAGCAGGTTTCAGGAGACATAAAATATGGGATCAAAGCAGACCGGTCTTTTAGAAAGATTAAAAAAAGGTAACATTCTGTGTGCCGAAGGCTATATTTTTGAACTTGAACGCCGCGGTTACGTTAAGGCCGGAGCCTACGTTCCGGAAGTAGTGCTGGAGTATCCTGAGGCTGTAACTCAGCTGCACCATGAGTTTGCCCGGGCCGGTACAGAAGTACAAGTGGCTCTGACATACTATGCCCACCGCGAAAAACTGAAGGCCATTGGCCGCGAAAACGACATGGAAGCCATGAACCGGGCGGCGCTTAAGCTGGCGAATGAGGCTGCCAGGGAAACCGGAGCCCTGGTTGCCGGCAATATTTGTAATACCGGCGCCTACAACGTCGATGATAAAACGACCAGCTCCAAAGAAGTAAGGCGCCAATACACCGAACAGTTAGAGTGGGCAGCTGACGAGGGCGTTGATTTCGTATTAGGCGAAACTATTGAGTACGTCGGCGAAGCTTTAATTGCTCTGGAAGTTATCAAAAAGTTTAACCTGCCTGCCGTTATAAACTTTACGACCCACACCGGCAAAAGCAAGGACGGTTATGATTGGGTCCTGGCCGCCAAAACTCTGGAAGGTGCCGGGGCCGACGTGGTGGGCTTTAACTGCGGCCGCGGTCCCGTTGCTATGCTGCCGCTGCTGGCCAAAATAAGAGATGCCGTGTCATGCCCTATAGCCGGCCTGCCGGTTGCCTACAGGACTACTGTTAGCCAGCCTTCATTCCAATCGCTAAAAAATCTCGATGGCACAAATGCCTATACCCTGGGGCTGGATGAGTTTCTTTGCACCCGGATGGAGATGGCTGATTATGCCGCAGAGGCCCAGAAAATTGGCGTCAATTTCATTGGTATTTGCTGCGGTGCTGGCCCCCATCATGTTCGGGCTATGGCCGAAGCTCTGGGCCGTAAGGTGTCTGCCAGTAAATATTCTCCGGACATGTCGCAGCATTATTTATTCGGCTCGGAAAAGTATGCCAAAAAACACGAGAAACCTCATCTAAGCCACTACCCTGACGGTGCCTAAAGTGGCACTAAGCTTAATTAACCTGGAAATGATCTAGTATTTCTAAAAATCCATGATCATCAACCGACGGCGCAATAAAATAATTGCCTTCTCCCTTAGTCTTTACTAATCTTTTTAGCTCTTTACTTTCGTTGCCTACCGTTCCCGCGTACCTGCACAAAGCCATAAAATTCCAATCACTTTTATTATCGCCAATACCGAGTATTTTCGTGAAAGGTGTGTTTATAATTTGGGCAACTTCTTTTACTGCCTGAGCTTTGGAAACACCTGGTGCGGTAATAATTCCCGGGCGTATTGGTTCAAGGTAAGGATGAGAAGACCAGATAAAGTTAACCCTTTTGCCCAGACGTTTAATAATAGTATCAACTTTACCGGAACCTTCCTTCCTGTCTGTAAAACACATAATTTTTATTATATCTTCATGGCCGGCCAGAGACATCAAGGACGGGACAATCGTAGGCTCCATTTGCAGAAGCTCTGTCCGTTTCAAGGTAAAATCCCGGGGCTGTGCCGCCTGAACATAATATGATTCGGGTGTATAGAGTTCAAGGTAAATATTTTCAGCCAAACAGGCCGAGGTGAACTCTTTTACGGTCTGTTTGTTGATAGTATGCTTTTTAATGACAGCATTTTTAGAGGAGTTAATAATAAGGGCACCCCCATCTGTAATGTGTGGATTATCTAAATTTGCCTGCCGGATTATTTCCTTGATAGCAAAGTTAAACTTACCGGTACACAGGACTATTGGTATTCCGGCGGCAGAAACCCGTTTTAACACTTTTATAACGTCTTTATGAGGCAGCGGGAAATTTACGCCGGTTTGTTCACCGACCATTACGCCGTCCACATCGGCAATAATAGCTTTAATACTAGTCATGTATTAATGATACTAAAGACTATTGGAAACAAGACGTTTTACCGGTGTGGCAGGTTGGACCAGCCGGGCTGGCCTTGATAAGCAAAGTGTCGTTGTCACAATCGGGATTAATAGATACCACGCTCAGAGTGTTGCCGGATTCTTCGCCTTTTTGCCATAACTTTTGCTTGGTCCGGCTCCAGAAGACGGCTTTTTGCCGCTTGAGCGTCTCCTGCAACGCCTCTTTATTCATGAAGCCAAGCATCAGGACGGCCCCAGTTTCGGCATCCTGAATAATCGCCGGCACCAGGCCGTCCAGCTTCTGAAAATTTATTTTTGTAATATCAAGTTTGGTCATAGTCTTACCTCCACATTATTATTTGCTAAAAATTGTTTTATTTTTGCCGGCGTGACGTTTTTATAATGGAATATGCTGGCACCCAGCGCAGCGTCGACATTTGTTTTGTCGAAGACATCAAGAAAATCTTGCTGGGACCCGCCGCCGCTGGAAGCAATAACCGGTATATTCACCTGATCTGTAATAGCCCGCAGGAGCTCTATGTCGAAGCCGGTATTCATGCCGTCACGGTCCAGGCTGTTGACTAATAACTCTCCGGCGCCAGACATTTCCATGCGCTTACAAAATTCGATGGCCTCCACGCCAGTAGCTTCAGTGCCGCCCTTAATGTATATCTGCCAGCCTGCGCCGCGCTGCTTGGCATCTACTGAGATGACTATGCACTGCGAGCCAAAATAGCCGGCTGCCTGTTTGACCAAATCAGGTTGCAGCACAGCTGCCGAGCCGAGGGAGATCTTGTCCGCCCCGGCTAGTAAAAGCTGCCTTATGTCATCCAGACTGGAGATGCCGCCGCCGACCGTGAAAGGAATCGTGATGGCTTTAGCGATGCGCGCCACTAACTCGCGGAAAGTCTTACGCTCCTCCAGTGTGGCTGCTATATCTAAAAAAACCAGCTCGTCGGCGCCGGATTGGCTGTATTTCTTGCCTAAAGCCACCGGATCACCGGCGTCTCTTAATTCCTTAAAGTTGGTACCTTTTACCACCCGGCCGTCTTTGACGTCAAGGCACGGGATAATTCGCTTGGCCAGATCGTTCCGGTAAGCCACGGCTGCCTGGACAGACTTGATATCGAGGCGGCCTTCGTAGGCAGCCTTACCGACGATAACACCGTAAGCCCCGCGTTTGCTAAACTGCATAGCATCGGCAAAAGTCGTCACGCCGCCGGCACATATAGTCTGAAAACCGGCATCAATAAACTGCTGTCCCAGCTCAAAGTTAGGCCCGCCCAGCAGGCCGTCTTTGGCAACGTCAGTTACCAGGACGCTTTTGACGGCCAGTTTTTTAAGCATAGCTATTGTTGCCCTAACGGATTTGCCGCCCGATTTAGTCCAGCCGTCAGTCGCGAACTGGCCGTTCTTTATATCGACAGCGACAACGATCCGGTCGTCGCCAAACTCTTCGACCAGCTGCCTAACCAGGCCGGGGTTTTCTATAGCGGCGGTGCCCATGATGATCCTTTGGATGCCGTTTTCCAGATAGTGTTTGGCGTCTCCGTACGACCGCAAACCGCCGCCAACTTGCAGCGGTATTCCGGTTGTTTTCGCGATGTCCAGGATTAATTGTTTGTTAACGGGAGACCGGTTTTTTGCCCCGTCTAAATCTATTATGTGCAGCATGTTCGCGCCGTTTTTTTCGAACTGGCGGGCTACTGCTAAAGGGTTGTCGCTATACCTGGTAACCTTAGTGTAATCACCTTGAATTAGGCGCACGCACTTGCCGCCAATGATATCGATAGCGGGAATTACAAGCATCTGCTTACCTTACAGAAATTCTTAAGCATCTGCTCGCCCGCCTTGCCTGATTTCTCGGGATGGAACTGAACAGCGAAAAAATTGTCCTTCTGAACAACCGAGGGGAAGCCGAAGCCGTAATTTGTCGTTCCCACTACGCAGGAAGGCTCGGCGTCAAAGTAATAAGAATTAAGAAAGTAGAAGTATTCACCGCTTTTAATATCTTGAGTTAATGGCGACTCTGAAGCTAAGCTAACTTTGTTCCAGCCGAACTGCGGTATTTTCATAGTACCGGGAAACTGCTGGCATTTTCCGGGTATCACGCCCAGGCAAGTAGTATTATCTTCATCCGAAGACTCGGCCAATAATTGCATACCCAGGCATATGCCCAAGAAAGGCTGGGACAACTCGGGTAAGATCTTGTCCAGGCCCATTGCCCGGAGCCCCTTCATGGCTGGCCCGGCGCGGCCCTGACCCGGGAAAATAACACCGTCAGCGGCCCGGATTTCTGCCGGATTGCTTGTAACCACAGACGCCACGCCCAAGCGGTCGAGGGCGTTCTTAACCGAGGCTATATTGCCTGCTTTGTAGTCAATTACCGCGATTAGCGGCTTGGCGTTACTCATGGTTGCCTGCCTTTTAAATACTCTTCTAACTCCGCCAGACTCTGGACATATTTATCGGCGCCTTTGGAAATATAGCTGGATGGCAGGTGTTCGCGGAGACCAACTACGAAGGCGCCGCTGGCTTTAGCGGCTGCTATGCCGTTGTTAGAATCTTCTAAAATAATGGTATCTTCAGGGTTAGAACCAAGCTTTTCCATAGCCCTTATATAGCCGTCTGGTGCCGGCTTAGAGCCCAGCTCGGGGTTATCTCCAAGCGAAAGAATGTAATCAAAAGCACTCTTACCCCCGATTCGTGGCAAGACCCAATTGGCCCAAGCTTTAGGCGATGCAGTAACCAGCCCAATTTTATACCCTAAAACCCGAAGCGTCTCAATTAATTGCTCCAATCCATCTGTTATCTTTGATTTCTTATATATTTTCACCGCTTGATCATTAAGCTTGCGGCGAAAGTCAGACTCATCCATGATCAAGCCATGTTGGCGGGCTAAATTATAGGTAGTTTGCATGGTGACGCCCTGTAGCTTATCTTTAATTGCCTGATATATTGCTTTATCAATGAATTCAAGACCATATTTTTGCCAAGCATTTTCACTGTCAATAACCACACCATCCATGTCGAATATGAAAACACTGCTCAAAGCTGGCCTTTAGTAGACGGCAGCAGGTTCTTAGCCCGTTCGTCATTGCTGACTGCAAAACGGAGCGCTTTAGCAAAGGCTTTGAATATAGCCTCAGCCATGTGGTGTTCATTGCGGCCATATTTGAGGTTGACATGTATATTCGCTCGTAAGTTATCGCTGACAGCCTTAAAAAAGTCTTCGAAAAGTTCGGTCGACAAATCGCTGATTTTTTCTCGTTTGAAAGTCGCATTCCAGACCAGATATGGCCTGCCCCCAAGATCAATCGCTACTTCAGCTAAAGCTTCGTCCATTGGCAGCAAAAAGCCATAACGCTCGATTCCGCGCTTGTCTCCCAGTGCTTTATCTATAGCTTGCCCAAGACAGATTCCAATGTCCTCGACTGTGTGGTGATCATCGACTTCCAAATCTCCTCTAGCTTTAACCGTCAAGTCAATTAAAGAATGCTTAGAAAAAAGTTCCAGCATGTGGTTTAGAAAATTAATACCGGTATCCACTTTGTATTTTCCGGTACCGTCAAGATTAACAGACAAAGTTATTTGTGTTTCTGTGGTATTTCGCTTAATTTCCGCTGTTCTTGTTTTCATGATTACTCCCCCTTACTTAATTGATGGTTACGGTTTGTCTCCATTAGTACAGATTTAGGTCCATATTTTTGCTTCATGTTAATAGGCTCTCCTGATAAATATAGATAAATTTTTTCATCTGAGCCAGTGTGCCAATTGTCAGGCGAAGCGTACCCTGGATGTTTGGCTTTTTTTGCGGGCGAACTAACAGGCCATGCTTACGCAAGATTTCAGCAACTTGTGCCGGGTTGTCCGGTTTGAACAGAATGAAATTGCCAGCTGAGGGGTAGAAAGTTATTTCTTTTTCACTAAAAAACTTCTCTACTAATGGCTTAGCCTTATACATTATTTCGCGGGCGTAGCTTGTTGCAGCCGAAGTATCTGACAGAGCCGCGGCCGCTGCGCAGCATGCTACCTGATTAACGTCGTAAGGCCCGCGCACCTTCAGCATTTCAGCAATATGTTGGCGCCTGGCTATTACATAACCAACTCTCAAGCCGGCCAGCCCAAAGGCCTTAGAAAATGTCCGGCTGACAATAATATTTGGATACTTCTGCATCAACCCGATGGCTGTGACCCCTGAAAACTCAAAGTAGGCTTCGTCTACATAGACAATAGCGTTGCTAGCGTGTTTGGCGATACTTTCTATATCGCTGATCGGCGCTAAAGTACCCGTAGGGCTATTTGGACTGCATATCACTACCAGCTTAACTTCGTCATCTATGGCTTCTAATATGCTTTGGACTGGAAAAGCTAAACTGTCTTTCTCGTACAAAGGATTAACGATTTGATTGCCATTAACGCGGGCGGATTGACCGAACATAGCAAAACTCGGCTCCGGGATTACCACTTTGTCATTTATGCCGGCAAATGTGCGAAAGATGACATCAATTGCCTGATCTGTGCCGTTTGTAATCATGATTTGATCATTATTAGTACCAGCAGCATAAGCCGCTATCTTCTCAGTCAGATCAAAGTACTCCGGGTAGAGCTGCAATTTAGGGTTATCCATGAACTGCCTGAGTGCCAGCAGAATCGTATCCGATGGCTGCAAAGTTCGTTCGTTAAAATCCAACAATAAGCCGTCAAATGCCGATCTGCCATCAAGCGGCGGCGAATATGGCTGCATAGCTTGTATGCGTGGTAAAGCCAGGTTTTTCATAGCCGTATCTCCATGGCCCGTTTGTGCGCAATAAGGCCTTCAGCTTTAGCCATGGCGGTCACCGTCGGCGCCAATGCCTTTGCTCCATTTTGAGTAATTGACTGAAAAGTGATGTATTTGCAGAAGCTTTCCAGTGACAAGCCGCTGTACGTCCGTGCCCAGCCGTTAGTTGGCAGGGTATGGTTTGTACCGGACGCGTAATCGCCAGCACTTTCCGGCGTATAGTTGCCGAGAAAAACCGAGCCGGCATTACTCACTTGCTTTGCTGCGGATTCGGCGTCATTCACACTTAGGATCAGGTGTTCTGGGGCATATTCATTGGCGAATGTTATCGCTTGATCAATGTCGTTAAGTACCACACAAAATGAATTTGCCAGTGCTAGTTGTGCAATTTTTCCGCGCGGCAGGGTCCTGAGCTGATTGTCTACTTCGTTCATTATTTCTTTAGCCAAAGCTGTATCTGTGGTTACTAGTACGGCTTGACTATCAGGGCCGTGTTCAGCTTGGCTTAACAGATCAGCGGCCACAAAATCGGGACGAGCCGTTTTATCAGCTATAACCATTATTTCCGAGGGTCCGGCAGGCATATCTATAGCCATTCCAAAACGTTCAGCATAGAGCTTTGCTGTAGTCACGTACTGATTGCCTGGGCCAAAAATTTTATCTACTTTGGGGACGGAAGCCGTACCAAAAGTTAAAGCTGCGATCGCCTGGGCACCCCCAACTCGAAATATTTTGGTTACTCCAATTAAACTCGCGGCGTAACAAATCGCTGGATTGACTGAGCCATCCACTCGTGGCGGCGTGCAAAGAATTAAGTCCCGGCAGCCAGCTAACTGTGCTGGCACACCAAGCATCAATACGGTTGAAAAAAGCGGGGCGCTACCGCCAGGTATATATAGTCCGACGCGTTCGATCGCTCGTGATTCACGCCAACAGCGAACACCGGCTTGCGTTTCAACCTCTATTGTTTGGAGGCTAGCCTGTTGCGCCTTATGAAAAGTAGAGATGTTGCCGTAGGCGATATCAATAGCCTGCTTAAGCTCGTTGGGCACCTGTTTAGCCCAACTAACTCTGTCGTCACCATCAATTGCAGTGTCTCTGAGTGTTACCCCGTCAAATTGTTTAGTATAAGCCAATAAGGCTCCATCTCCTTGGTGCTGGACACGCTCAAACACACTACTGATTGTAGCTTCAAGATTTTCGCTGCTTAAAACAGGTCTTTTACAAAGAGCTTGCCATTTTGAGACCGGAGGGTTTTTATAGGTTTTCATCTCTTGAGCCCTGCTCGTTGCGGTCAATCAGAATGCGGAGAATGTTGCCAAGCTTTACAGTTTTGTTCTGGCTGCGGCCAGCCGCCAGCAAGCTGTAGATGAGGTCGGCTATTTCGTTTTCGCATTCCGCAACGGTGCCATTGCCAAAGATAGCCATCAGAGCTTCGCTAAACTCCTCGCCGGCTTTTTTGCCGGCTTTATTCGGGTCGCGTAGTAAGCCTAAGGTAGGCGACAACTTAGTAATATCATCGATCTGGGCACTTCGCGCGGCGAATGTCTTATCTATAAGATCCACGCCGTCATAACTAGTAGTGGGCAGCGACTTTGGTTTACGCATACTTTAGTTCCCCCTAGTGACAACTGCCGGATAAACCTCAAGCAGCGTTTTAATCTCCACCAGGCCATTGGTTTTAGCGGTAGCTCCCGTCGAAACCAGGTCGGCAACCAAGTCTACTCCCATTAGGCTGGGCATAATTTCTACGCTTCCCGATAAGCTTAGATTTGTTACATCAAACGGAAGATTCTGCTGCCGAGCGATTTTCTTAAGTAAATTGGGAAAACTAGTGGCCACGGTTGCCGAAGAAGCTTTAGCTTTAAGCTGTTTGCGCAGAGCCGCGGCTTTTTTGCGCGGTGCCAGCAGCACAAAGCGGCACATGCTGGCGCCATAAGTCTGATAGGTTATGCCGGCTTCCGATGATTTCATATATTCCTCGCAGGAATCAGATCCCGCCAGGCCTATGTCGCCATAGCCGGCGGCTATCAGGCCCGGAATATCCCGGCCCTTAACTTTAATAAAAGTCCGTTTACCATCGCTGACTTCCAGCTGGCGGGCTTTAAATTCCGGCACTGTTATGCCGGTAGCCTCTTCGAAAGCCGTCAGGCATGGCGTACTGTCATCGCCTTTGGGCACCAGTATCAGCCGGGCACTGATCGACTTATCAATTATCTTGTTCACGACGTAACCTTACGGCCGCTCTTTCGGCTGCTCTTTTGGTTAAGTACTACCGCGTAACCGCCGGAGCCGTTTTGCATCCAGCCGCTAATACGGGCTATGGTGCGGCTGCTGAGCTTGGTTTTGGCGACAATATCGGTGTATTTGCTGCCGGCCTGCAGCATCCGGGCCGCCTCCAGGCGCGAACTGGTTTCAATAATTTCCTTCTCGGTCATAACATCACGGAGAAAGCTCTGCATAGCCGGCAAGTCATCAATAGCCGCCAGCGCCTCAGCGAATTGCCGGGCTGTTTCATTTCTCCACACTACAGTCTTATCTTCAGGCATCTATCCACTTTAGCAAAGTAAAGTAACTTTGTCAAGAAGAGTTGATTCTAGCTAGCGACCTGGGTGTTAACAGCGTTCCATTGATGGCGTTACATTTTGTGTTACAGCTGGAGCGCTGTAAAGTAAATTGTTCTTATGTTAATTTCTCTAAGTTTTCCCCTGTCTAGTCCCGTACTTTCAATCGCTGGGCCAGATCCATTATTTCTTTATTTCTATCCCGGTGTTCACGGACAACAATGTATTGCGAAGGCGGCAATTTGGAGTCTGTAGACCTGAGGTGCCATCTTTGTATACCGTACTTCTTGACCAATGACTTTAACAATCGTTTATGCCGTTGGGTAGCAGATAATACCCTTAAGTCGAGTTTTGCCGACTGGTCAAATAATATTCCTTGAATCCTGTCGTTGTGCATGGTATCTCCCTAGGCTGCTTTAATAGCCGGTCTTATGTAATTACTACCTAACAAACCATTTGCATCATCGATGTCTAAGATGATATTTCCGTTCTGAAAAGTAGCGCTCGGTATAAATTTATCATTTTGCCCATCTTTAAGCAGTAAGACCCAGTGGCTGGCGGGAGTACTTTTAATCCCCTGCAATTCTGCGGCTACGAGCTCCTGCACACCAAAGGCTCTACAGTCATATTGCTCGTAAAAGTAATCATCCTGGTCCATAACATTTTCTACCTTTTGGTCGAAAGCGGCATCAAAAACTAAAACAAATGACCACACCTTTGTTTTACTCATATTTTTACGGATATTTTCATCTGCAAACTGAAATCGTGGAGTGCCTTTCTTACTAATTGCCTTCATGGCTGAATCCAGCGTTTTAAATGGCGGAACTGCTACAACATAAACCTTATCGCGTAAAGCGTCATTGAGATTTACAAGTTCCGTTTGCAGCTGGACTGCTTTTATTATTTTCTTGCGGAGCATGGAATATGACGGTATTGTGACGTTTAATTCCTTCCAAGTCGCTAAAAGCTTATTATAAATAATTAAAGCTGCGTCATTTGGGTCCGTCTTTTCATCGCCGCCGATTGGTCCGATATTTTTTTGTAATATATTAGATCGTTCGGAGTATAACTGTGTCAGCGCCTGATGCAAATCAGCAATCTGTTTGTCTAAATCGCCGACTCTAACAAGCTCCTCATATATCATGAGGCACACTATAAATAATATAAGTACTATTGTCAAGTACATGATGTAATAAAACGATAAGCTAGGCTGCCGGAGGAGGAGTTGGTGCCGGTTGTGGTGCTGGCTGTTGCGCAGGCTGCGGGGGAGGAGGTTGTGGCGCAGGGGGTTGTTGTGCAGCCTGGGGTGCAGGTGCGGGTGTAGGAGTAGGAGCGGGCGGGGACGGGCTGGGTTGCTGGGGTGGAGTTGCCGTCAGAGGAATAGTTGCCGCCGGATTTTTAGCAGGCGGCGCTGGAGGGATACTAGGTTTGACCGGGGCATGACCCTGCCCTGCAACTTGCTTGCTTGATCCTGCCTGTTCTGGCACGGCAGGTGCGGGAGGTTTGACCGCACAGGGCTGGTTTTTATCCAGAACATTTGCGGTTAAACTATTACAGGTTAAGTCAGGGCCTTTGGCAGGGTGCTCTATAACCTTCTGCTGTGCGGCTTGCGCATGGGGTCCGGCCTGGCTGCTATCCCCGTAAATTGAGGTGCCTAGAGAGGCGAGCACCGAGACTATAAAAGCTAACAAAAGCAGCTTGGCGGCACTGCCTATTCTTGGTTTTTTAAATAAGTTTTTTGCACTTAATTCAGCCTGTTTTTGTAAAAGCTCATTGGTAATTACCATACCCATCAGAGCTGCTCTTGTCTGGGCGGAATCTAAGCTTTGATTATTTAAAAAACTTTTAAGAACACCATATAGCCGGGGATTATCGGACTTTAATTTTCTGAAGCATTTAATTAAGTACTTTCTTTGATCGGCAGCCTGCAGGTGCCGGAGTACCAAAGCCGAACTCTCGTCACCAATAATTAATTTGGGTTGCGAATGCAGTAGCCCCTGCAGGGAAGCCAAACTCTTCTTCATACGTGCGATCATACAAGAATAACAAATAATAATCAAGTCTTTATGTAATAATAAATATTCCTGTAAACAGACTTACTGGTCAGATGGTCGACCCACTAAACATCTAGCACACTTGTGTTTACTGTAGCATGCGCAAAGCCGTCAAGGCTTTGCAAGTATTCAATTGGAGTCATCATGCTCA
>JBBSHY010000002.1:0-68172 GCA_038232415.1 Saccharimonadales bacterium (SeqCode)
ACTATATTTACAACCACATTAGACCGCATGAAGCCCTTGGCATGCAAACCCCGGACGAGTATATTGTGAGTATTAAACATTAACCGTCAATGTGTACGGTATGTGGTGATCCCGAACAGCTTATTGACAATGGTTGCTATTACTGCTATCCTTCGTTTATCAAATATCCTAAAAATAAAAATGAAATCTATACATAAGCACGAATCTGGCATCGCTCTTGTCGTTGAACTGGTGGCCGGCATAAGCGTAGTGCTGGTTATTTCACTAATTGGATGGGGCATTGCCAGCCACCGAAAAACTTCCCAAGTGGCCAGTATACCTACCGGTACTCCATCAAAAGCCAATGGACAAAATAATAGCCCGGGCAGCACCGAAGGCCCCTACACTTTAAACACTACGCAACCCACTCCCTTTTCTCCAACTCAGCCATCCAGCCACGACACCACCCCCGAAGCTAATACTTCCTCAGATACCAACACTGATACAAGCAGTGATACCAACACTGATACAACTTCCTCAGATACCAACACTGATACTAGCAGTGATACCAACACTGATACAACCTCCTCAGATACCAGCGACCCATCATCTATAGATGAATTTAATGCAGACACGGCTGCTGATACCAGCACTACCGCAATCTGTGATACTACAGCTGACACCACCACTGCCGCTGATACCAGTACGGATACAACTGATACCAGTGACAACACCGCCACCAATACTGTCAGTAACGATGAAGAGGTTTCTGCTCAAGCAGACGAAACTCCAGCTGCTCCTGCTCCACCTCCTAACGCTCCTTCCCGTCCTGTCGTAACAGGGTTCGGCGTTACTAATTCTACTTTCAGTGCTAACCATCATAACCATCATAGGCCAACTATCCATAATGCTCATGAAAGACCAAAGAGTAGTCCTAGAAAGTCATCAACTGGGGGCACGGCAGCTCCACGTAATCTTTCCGGACAGTCGAATCAACCCTCTATTGTGCATTTAACTCTGGTATCCACGGTCGACGGAACAACAGGAGGCGTAGATGACTTTACCAATGACACCACATCTGATGCCGACACCTGTGACACTACTGCCACTGACACAACTGATACGGGTGACACTACCGAGGCTGACGCCGAAACTGTCAGCAATGAAGAAGAAGTTACCGCCCAAGCAGACGACCAGGAAGCTGCTACGAATCCTTCCTGTCAGACATTCACTTATGGCCCGGTTGCCAAAAACTCCCGGTATTGGTTCCATGTTTACCCCAATGCCAGTAACGTAACGTTTACGCCAGCTTATGGTGATAATACGAATCATAGCCAAATATGGAAATGGGGAAACGCAGGGGCAGCTCAAGTATATGAGACAACTTTAGTAACCGGGTCGAGTCCTCGTGACACGTGGAGTTTCGATTATCCAGGGGCGCGGGGTCCGGGTTGGGTCGTAGTAGTTGAACGCTGGCGACAGAACTCTCCCAACTCATGGACTTACGGCTACATTTACTGGAATCAGATAAATTGCTACTCGCCGTCTCATAGCAGAGATGTGATCTTTAACAGCAATAAACATCAACCCACTATCCAAAACGCTAAAGAACACCCAAAGTCTGCTCCTAAGCCTAAAAAACCATCAACTGGGGGTACGCCAGCTCCGCGTAATCTTTCCGGACATTAGACCGCTTCTTAGACAAAAGGTGTGCATGGCTGACTCTCATAATCTTGGTAATGTGGGTTATTGTTGCCTTAATAGACATATAGGCCGTACAATGAGGTTGTAATTGACGGAAGGAGAGGGGTATGTCGGTATTTGCGATAGTTATAGGCATTGTTATTTTGATAATTATTGGCTACGGGGTGCGAATTATAAACCAGTATGAAAGGGGAGTTGTCTTCCGGCTGGGCCGAGTGCGCGACGTGGTAAAAGAACCCGGGCTAAGGCTGATCATCCCGATTGTTGACCAGATGCGAAAGGTCTCTCTGCGTATTGTTACGTTACCGATTGAATCACAGAAAATAATCACTAAAGATAATGTTTCTATCGACGTGGCTGCCGTCGCCTATTATAAAGTCACAGATCCGACAAAATCTATCGTAGAAATTGAGAACGTAATCTCTGCCACTTACCAGATTGCCCAAACTACTGTACGTAACATCGTGGGCCAGAGTAGCCTGGATGAGATCCTGAGCGAGACTGTGGTTATAAATGAAAGGATTAAAGAAATCCTGGAAACGTCGACGGAAAAATGGGGCATTTATGTCAGCACGGTCGAGGTTAAAGATATCCAGTTGCCCGATAGTATGCAACGGGCTATGGCTAAGCAGGCTGAGGCCGAACGTGAAAAGCGGGCTAAAATCATCGCGGCCGAAGGTGAGGCGCTGAGTGCCGCCAAACTGGGTGAAGCCGCTGACGTTATTTCTGCGCATCCAATCGCTTTGCAGCTGCGAAATCTCCAGGTCCTTAGCGACATCGCCGTCGAAAAGAACAGCACCATAATATTCCCGAGCCAATTCATGGATACCGTCAGCAGCGTTAAAGAATTCATGTCCAAAGAAAAAGTGTAAATGTCACTGGCAGGCTACCAAAAACAGATCGATGCTAGCCTTCAGCCGATGGCCAAGCCATATTGGGATCCGTTGAGCCAGCTGGCGCGCATCATTGAAGAGGTCGGGGAAGTTTCCCGCATTCTCAATCACCGTTACGGTGACAAGCCAAAGAAGCCGGATGAAATTCATAACGAGCTTGGTGACGAGCTGGCAGACATCATCTTCGCGGTCATTTGCCTGGCCAATAGCGAAGGCATTGAGCTTAACCCATCTATGGTACGGGCAATCAATAAACTTACAACCCGAGACAAAGATCGTTACAAAAAGAAGTAAGGTCATCTTGTACTAATCTGTTATCTACCGTAAAATAACATGGTTACCCGGCTCTTTAGCTCAGTTGGTAGAGCAGAGGCTTGAAGAGCCTTGTGTCCTCGGTTCGAGTCCGAGAGGAGCCACCAAAATCGATTAGCGGGTGTAGCTCAGTTGTTTAGAGCGCGTCCTTGCCAAGGACGAGGCCAGGGGTTAGAGTCCCCTCACCCGCACCACGCTGAAACCAAAAGGAACGCTCTAACGGGCGTTCTTTTTCTTTTCATAGGCCAGGAGAAGCAAATATGAAATTATGCTCCATAAAGCCAAGTCGATTACACAATTCAGAATTATTACATAGCCATTATCAAATATTTCATGCTGTGCATCAGGATTAGTTGGTGTAAATAAACCCGCGATAAAAGGGGCTTGGTTTTTGTAGGTTTGCTGGTCCCACGAACCACAATTTGAAGACGAGATGCTACGTTTTGCTAGCACAAGTGGAAAGCCGTACTGCTCGCGTTGCACATTCACATCCATACGACCCTCATATTCTCCACATAAAATTTTTGATCCTAAGTGTCGAGGTATTGCCGTACTGGCTGCTAATAAAACTATAGCTAGTATAGCCATTCGCAATATTTTATTAGAGGTTATTTTCATTAGTTATAACTATATAGAAGTGCAGATACTTATCAAATCATGTGCTCTTTTTGCAAATCTCTAAGAAGTAAAGTTTTAACCTCGTAGCTTATGGCGCACCAATTTGACTGAATAAAGAAATAAGTGTATGATACTTATATGTCTGAGCAAGTACTTGGTAAAGGTGACTCACTTACCGACAGAATAGAAGAAAATGTCAACGGTAGGTGGTTATTTTTTAACACGAGTCACGAGGCATCAGTATTAAATGCAGCCGAACCTACAGATGAAGCAAATCGCCTTCTGGTTGACCTAGGAACACGCGCTACACTAAGATCTCTTAGGTTTACCGACTATCATCTCAAAGGCAATGAGGTAGGTGGCTACCAAGTGCTTATGAAAGCTAGGATTTCTCACGAAGTAGAGGGTATTCCAGGTGAATTTGATGGGTGGTATGTTGGTGAAGAACTGCATGAAGCTACACCTGCATTCCTTTTGCTTAAACCAGAGCGTGTGGTTAATATACCTACTTCTTCACCTTAGTCTCGGTGTAATTCCCGCCTCTCACTTACTTAGCAGATAGTCTTGATACGGGACTTCAAGTATTGACCTCCATCTTACTAGCTCATCCCTAATAAGGTGTAAACTTTTTTCTACTCGCTGCACCATCGTCTTATTTACGCGAATAAATAACTAAGTTATATGGCCAGACTTTTTTTACTGTAAGCCTATAATCGTCTGCGTACTTGCTGCCAAAACGAGAATTATACAGCTCTGAATACTCTGCCTCACTATACCAACGCTCAATTGAATTAAAGCCATCTGAGTCCAGCTTTTTTAAAATCCAATCAATAATTTTGCCGAATAATCCGTACCGACTCTCGAGGTTAACAAATGCCGGTTCAAGAATAACCACCCTCTTTTTTGTAAACCTAAAGATAATATTAAACAAATCAGGTAATTTATTTTCAGGCATATGGTGAATAATATCCACTAGAGTAAGTACATCACTAGTTTCATATGATGTGCTATCAAAAATATCAGCAAGCCGTAAGTCCCTATCTCTATTTTGTCCGTACTTCACAAATTTTTTATTTAAATCAATACCAATGTAACTCGTAGTACTGTCCAAATAATCAGCCATCTGGCCAAATCCGCATGCAACTTCAAATACTGAAACATTCTTACCAACAGCTTTTTTGAAACTATTTTTGACTGTCTTTCTATGTATAATCGGAACCAAGAGACGGTATAGCCATATGAATCTGTATTGTAAGCCCATTAATGTACAGTCTAAATTAAGTCGTCCGATAAGCCGAATATTTCAACTAAGTGGTTTAACTTAGCGTCGTCTCTTGCACCTATCGCTGATGTTTGAAATGCGTCGGCTATGCTGCACCAATTTTACGGAGTTGGATCAATAGATTAATTCTATACTTTGCTGACGGGCTTATAGTTGGGATTAGCACAGATATGACCATTGTCTAAGTATCCGGGATGGGTTTGTAGAGCGTCGGTTACGATTTTTGTATTTGCGTTTTCTGTTGGGTAGAGGCAGATACCTGTAAAGTGGCTACTTGGTGTGGTTAGATTGTTCACGTCGCTTTCGTACTGTTTAGCCTCCTCGGTAAATTCGGGTGCACTGTACAACCAAGTCATTTCGCCGGCGGTGCGTAGACCGCTGTAGCCGTTGCTTTTGGCATCTTCGATAAAAACTTTAACGTTTTGCAGCATAAAGTCAGATACAAATCGCCCATCCGAGATGTAAGAGCTGTGCATGTCGAAAATACGAAATGCACCACTTGCTACAGCATCGCTTAGATCGTGACCCAGGGTCTTAAAACCTGCCAACACTTGCCGTGGCGTTTCGGGAGTAACCAATATGCATAGCTCTTTATTGTCCAGGCCTTCCTGAAAATAGCTTGCCAGAACCTTGTGCCGCTGCTGATTGGAGTCATAGAAAAAGCAGGCGTGAAGTGGTGGCTTTTTGTTTTTTTGCGTAAGCATTATTCGAACTAGTTTAAGATAGGTATTCGAACTAGTATGTAAGAAATATTACAAATAGGACAGTAATCTACTCTTTATCACCTGGCACCTAACATTAAGCAAAGGCAAGTAAAAAAGAACGGAAGGCATTTACAATGTTAGTAAGTCACCTGACAGTTCAAAAGTTTCAACCAAGTCTTTCAACATATTGTCGTCTTCAAGTTCAATAGCTTTTGTTTGAAGTACGTCAACTATGTGGCACCAAATATCCGAATTATGAGCCGAAAGGCTCTTTTTCTTTGTCTCAACAATTGTTCTAAAGGGGTCATTTTGTATATAAGACAGCTTTTTGTCCTTTAGTTCAATATTTGAAAGTAGGCGACTATCCCCTCACGGCAAGTAGGCAGAGGCGAGTATAATTAGCTTAATGAAAAAGCCCTCTACTAATGACGTTATCCTAATATCAATAATTGTCATTGTAGTAGTTGGTTTACTTTTATACGTTACCTCACACCCTAATAAATCAGTATGTGATACTAGCCCGAATAGCGGTGCATGTTTACAGGAAACAAACAATAATAATGACGCATACGATAAATACCTACAGAACGGTAATCACTAGCATTTGTAAGCTCTAGGGGTGCAACAGATGGACTTTTACGCTAATGTTTAGTATAATGTCAGGGTAGGTTTAGGCCTATGAGTGGGTGTGGTTCTTCAAAATCAAAATCACAATCTATGAGGGCAGTCCCCGTACATTTACATGTTAAACACGAAATGAAACGAGCGCCCCTCACGGGCGCTTTTTTAGTAGGTAGATAGACTCGGGTAGCTCAATTGGATAGAGCACGTATCTAGCGATTGCGGAGATGAGAGTTCAAGTCTCTCCCCGAGTACCAGGCTTCGGACTGGTCTATTAAAAAGGTAAAAGGCTCCGAAGAGCCTTTACGTATCTAGCGATATGTCTATTTTAGCATATTGCGGTCTTTGAGTACATTCAAATCCACGAATGTATGGGTTAAAAGTGTCTTAAACATTATGCATAAAAGTACACAGCTAACAGATGTAAAAATATCCTTGACACCAAGTATTCTATGGAGTATACTGAAAGGTAACATGAGATACACGAAGAAACAATTTGAGGCAGAATATCCTGACGATGATGCCTGCTTAGAATCTGTCTTTCAGAACCGCTTTGGAGACTTAAAGTTCTGTCCTAATTGCGCTGCTGAAACTAAGTTTTACCGTATTAAGAAGCGCCAAGCCTATGCCTGCCAATGGTGCGCATATCAGTTACATCCATTAGCGGATACGATCTTCCGTAAGACTACCACTCCTCTTAAGGACTGGTTTTACGCCATTTACCTATTCTCAGTCTCTAAGAACGGCGTGAGTGCTAAGGAACTTGAAAGACACTTAGGAGTTACGTATAAGACCGCATGGCGTATGTGCAAACAAATAAGGTTACTCATGCAACAAGAGGGTGAGAAATTAACAGGAACGGTGGAAGTAGATGAAACGTATATCGGCGGTAGGTTTCCTAAAAGCAAAGGGAGTAAATATACAAACAAAACAGGCGTTTATGGCATTACTGAGCGTAATGGCTCGGCCAAAGCGGTAGTAGCTCATGGTGGTGTTAATGCCACTACTGCCATACCATTCTTAAAAGCTCATGTAGAGGCAGGTTCAAATGTTATGAGTGATGAAAGCCGTATCTATAACAGGGTAAAACGGGACTTTATCCATGCCTATGTTAACCATTCAAAAGAGCAGTATGTTAGGGGTGATGTTCATACTAATACTATTGAAGGCTTCTGGGGACAGTTAAAGCGCTCTATTTCGGGGACTTACCACTGTGTTTCACCGAAGTACCTTCAGTCTTACGTGAACGAGTTTGTTTTCCGCTATAACTTTCGGGATATCGCTGTTTGTCCTGTTCTTTTGGAACTGGCTGCGAAGCCCGTTTGATTAGATTCTTAAATAGTTTCTTACTCATGCTGCCCTTATTATAACTTTAATAAGTGTCACTGCTAAGCCCGTTCCAGCATATGAGACAGCGGCTACTATTGCCACTAGGAGGAGTTTAATCAACACTTTATCATCTTCCCACCAAGCCTTTACTAGACCTTTAGGAATAAATGGTATAAAAGGGTAAGTATCAAGAAACCTACGGCCTTTTGGCGTTAGCTTGACATAAAATGGCAGTTCAAACGTACCTTTTTTACCTGTCATTTTCTTATCAATAGTTTCAAGATAGTGCCACTCGTCAGTTGCGTCATCATAGATTCCGTTAACCTTATTCTGACCAACCTTATATTTCGTTTTATACCTCTCTTTTACAATAGAGATAGTTGGGTGCCAGTTATCCAGGATTTGATCCAAGTCTTTACCTACGTGTTCTGCTTCAAGTTCATCTGCACGTGCATTGACCATTGTCACAAATCTATGAACGTCAAGGAGTTGCTTCATGGTTTTCAGTATACGCCTAATCATTTAGACGCCCCTTTCGGGGTAGGCGTACTTGGCTTGAGGGGATAGTCGCCTGAAAGTACGTATTCTAGCAACTTCTGTCTAAGCCCCTCATCGCTCACTTTGAATAGCTATTTTGCACGTTGAGCTAGGTCTAACAGGTAAGAAGCAGTAATCTGGAAGTTCTTGTTGTCACTTGTTAGCATCTTCAAGCGTTCGTTGAGCTCTTGCTGCTTGGCTTCAAACTCATTTGCGAATTCGTCATGTAACTGCTGAGTAATCCGCCCGGCGCGCATACGGCGCGGCCCAATTATTGGCATATAGCCAATCATCAGACTGGTTCTACTGGACATATCGCACTGGGCACGGTGGTGCCCCTGGAGCTACCGTGATTGTATTGACAAGGGGAGGCTACCAGCGTCGTTACACACCGGACAGGACAGTCGCGGTAGCCATAACAGTGAAGCACAAAACGCAAGCAAAAGCCCGAGCATATAGCCCGGGGTTCCATTGCCTCTATATATTCGTAAGGTTTATTAGACTCGTACGGTAGTGTTGTTGTCACCGTGCTCAGCAGGATATCCGAAGCCGAGGTACAAGAATGCCACCGTGAAAAACAGGTGCAAGAAGTTGTCAGCCATGTTTACGTGTACCAAGCCAAGGATGCTGCCTTCGCCAACCAAGAATCCGAGCACCGTTACTAATGCGTATACGACGCCGATTACTTTGAAGAAGAGGCGTGACCAGTCTGAGCGCTGTGACGCGACAAGAGCTGCAATACCGGAAAGTATGTGAACGACGTTTTCACCGCCGCCAAGTAATCCTCCGTGTACCAGGAAGAGTCCCAATAGTTTACCATCAGGCGTGAGCGCTGGGATTAAACCCATAATTCCAACAAGTATAAATACTACACCTGTGACTAGAGCTATTTTTTTTAACATTCAGACCTCCAACTTAAATTTATGAGACAAGTACCAAACTTGTTGTACTTGATGCCAATAGTATAGCTTATTTTTAGTATCGTATGCTATTACAAGGACTTTAATTTTGATAACTTTCAGCTAGTTTTTGATCTGATAAAGAAGGCTATTGAGGATCAATAGTCTAGCAAATGATCGAAGCGTCCATTATTCGCCAAATGACTATTCAGAATGCATCAAAAGGTTTCAACCTAAATTGAAGCTCAGCCAACATATGTTTATGCACCTTTGAGAATAGTTATACTTTCGTTAATAATGCTGCACCAAGCATAAGCATTATGATTTATTCCTAGATTGCCTTATGAGACAATAGATTTATGGGAAAAGTAATCGCTGGTATGACCATGTCTTTGGACGGCTTTATCAATGACCGTAACGGAAGCGCAGAAAAACTTAGTCCAGATTTTTCTGAACTCCTTGATACTCCTTCTTTCCAGGAAATGATTAAAAATACAGGTGCTGTTATTATGGGGAGACATGTGTATGAGATGGCAGACCCATTTTTGTGGGCTAACGATGACTATGAATTCCAGACTCCCATTTTTGTCTTGACACATACACCTCCAGCAAAGTATCCCAAAGGAAATGACAGACTTAGCTTTACATTTGTAACTGATGGTATTGAGAGTGCTATTTCTCAGGCAAAGAAAGCAGGGAGTGACAAAGATGTTCAGGTAATAGGCGGCGCAAACACCATTCAGCAATGCCTTAATGCGGGGCTATGCGATGAATTACAGATAGATATTATGCCTGTTCTCCTTGGAGAAGGACTAAGACTATTTGAAAATATAGACACAGATAAGATAAAGCTTGAAAGAACTAAAGTAGAAGAAACTACCCCTATTAGAACAAGTATTACATTAAGGGTTACGAAGACGAACCCTGGTGTATAGAAATTACCGGCAGGAATTGCAGTTTCTAGGACAAATGGTTAGTACCGAAATAGCAAACATAAAACTAGGCAATGTGTAAGTCCCAGCTCTCACTTGCTCAACAAATATTCTCGATAGGGAATGTCCAAAATCTTCCTCCATCTCGCTATCTCATCCCTGATTAGGTGCACACATATTGACATAGTACGTCTTAAATGTATAATACAGTATATACATGAAAGTCAATACAAGTGCCATTGAGTTTGATTGGGATAAGGGTAATACCGACAAGAACAGCAAACATGGCGTGCGTGACTGGGAGTGTGAAGAGGTGTTTTTTGATCAGAGAAAAGTCTTTCTGAAAGATTCCATTCATTCCGCAAACGAGGCTAGACAAATACTCCTCGGCAAGACAAAACAAGCCCGACTGCTTTTCCTAGTCTTTACCATAAGGAAGGGAAAAATAAGAATCATATCAGTTAGAGATATTAACAAGAAGGAGGTGCACTTATATGAAAAAGCCACTTAATATACCTAAGTTTAAGAATGAAGATCAGGAGAGAGACTTTTGGAATAAAGTCGATCTTTCTGAGCACTTTGAGCCGGAAGATTTTGATAAAGTCAGCTTCCCCAATCTTAAGCCAACTACTAAACCGGTATCAATTAGAATACCTGAACATATGTTGAACAGGGTCAAGGAACGAGCTAATGAAACCAATGTTCCATATCAATCGTTGATTAAAGAATATATTAGCAGGGGTGTTCGCTCTCCTCGATAGTCCAATGTACTTTACTGTGTAGGGATTCCCGACAAGGCAATTCAAGATTGCTCTATTATCTTAATGTGCGTACAATGTACGTATGACAATTAATACAAAACTTACAACCTCAGGCAATAGTGTGGCCGTGCGTTTACCAAAAGAGTTGCTCCGCATGAGCGGTCTTGGTGAGATGGTAAAACTAGAAGCAAAGAAAGGGAAGATTATTATTAGTAAAAATGCGAACCCTCGCGAAGGTTGGACTTCGCAAATTAAGTCTCTTATGGAAACGGGTAAAGATCCAACTCAGGAGTTTGATGACATGAAGGGCGCTTCTGCCGACGGACTAGATAATCTACCGTGGGATGGCCCTTCATTTGAAGACTGGCAGAAAACTCATGCCAAGCTTTCCTAAGCAGTCTTCCGTCTACTGGTTTGACCCCGAGCCGGGGAAACGCTCGGAACTACGAAAAATACGGCCGTGCATTGTTGTTTCACCGAATGAAATGAACGAAAACCTACGTACAGTTCTAGTGGTGCCTTTGACTTCCACCATACAACCATGGCCGTTTAGGGCGATTGTAACCATTCTTGGCCGGAAGTCCAACGTGGCTTGTGACCAGTTAAGAGCAGTGGATAAAAGCCGGCTCAGAGCCTACATTGGTGACCTGAAAGTAACAGATAAGGATAAATTGCACAGCTTGTTGCAGTCAATTTTTTCAGAGTAGCAGTCGGAGTTAAAGACATGATAAAAATTCCCAAATATCTTCGAAAAGAATTCGAGACTTTAAATCTTATAACAATTAACCGTGCGCATTTCCTGCATAACTTGCATGCTATTCGTAAGAATACTAACCTTGACGTGGCACCTGTTCTTAAGGCTAACGCCTATGGACATGGCCTTAAGCAGGTTGCTTTGATCCTAGCTGAGGAACAAGACTTACCGTTCATCGCAGTTGATTCATATAAAGAGGCTTTAACAGTCAGAAGTATTTGTAGGGCGTCGGTTCTGGTGATGGGCGCAATTAATCCTGACAATTTCCATAAAATGAAATTGAGCGGTTTGATGTTTGCAGTTTCAAGAGAAGATACGATCCAGGCTCTCGGCAGGCTAAACAAAAAAATAAAGATTCATGTAGATATTGATACGGGTATGGTACGGCAGGGTATTTCTAGCGAAGAATTAGGCAGTCTAGTATCACTTATAAAAACCTATCCAAATTTAGAAGTAAACGGTGTTATGTCCCACTTGGCCGATGCCGATAATCCTGTTGATGAGTCTTTTGTAAAAGAGCAAACGGTTAAATTTGATAAAGCCGTGGAGCTGGTATTGGCTCAAGGCTTTAAGCCGCAGTGGATACATCTGGCGCAAAGTGCCGGCTCAACCAGGCCGCAGTCAAAGTTTGTAAATGCAGTAAGGCCCGGTATTGCTCTTTATGGTATTAACCCGCTCGACCCCACTGATAGTAAATTTGGCCAGCTGCAAAAGACCAAGCCGGTAATGAGTATTTGGAGCCGTATTATTGCGATTCAAAATTTGAAAAGCGGTGAAAGCGTGAGCTATAGCAGGACTTATAGAGCTGCAAAACCTGCGTCCATAGGTGTTTTACCTTTTGGATACTATGAGGGTCTGCCGAGAGTCTTAAGTAACAAAGCTATTTTACTTAGTGAAAACAAAAAGGAATTACCAGTTCGCGGCAGGATATGCATGAACCATACCATGATTGATATAACCGGAACTGACCTAAAAGTGGGAGATAAGGTACAAATACTCTCCGATAGCCGAAGCGACCCCAACTCTGTACAGCCGCTATGTGATTCCTTTAACCTTTTTAATTATGAGTTTTTAGTAAAGATAAACGAACAAACCCGACGGGTTGTTTCATAAGTGGTTTCTACTATTAATAAAGTTCGTCGCGTTTTTCGTTCAGGAAACGTATCCATTGCCGGACTAAACGCAGCATTGCCTTCAGTGGCAGCTCGATGGCAACATCGAGGAAACGCGCGACGAGGTTCAGCTTACTGTATTTTCGGGACAGCCACTGCCCGGATAGTATGAATGGCAAGTAAAAAAAGTCGCCCAGTGAAGCTAAGAATCCAGTCTGCCGGCTGGTGAGCTCCAGCTCGCGCACCATAGTACTTAAGCGGAAGCCTAAGAAGCTGGCAGTTGAGAAGAATATAAAGAAAATCATCATTTGCACAAAACTAAAGCTCAATTTTTGCAGGGCAAGAACACTAAGGATAACCGGTATGGAAAAGAACAGGGCGTAAAGAAAACGCGTAGATGTAGATTCCTGCCTTTTTTCGGCCGCGTAAATCTGTTGGTTACTGCCACCATACAGAAGTGTTTCCATATAATTGTAGAGTGTATTAGCATTGGATGAGGAGGGCGGACGAAGACCAAACTTTAAGCTCGCCATATAGAGCGGAGGGAAAAGCAGGTTAACAGTAAGTGGCAGGAGTATGACGCGGCCGTTCATCAGAATGTCATACGGTACTTCAACAGCGACGCCGATAATTACCTTAGTGATAATAATGAAAACAATACTTTTAAAAAGCCCGCGGTCAAGCCGGCCGCTTACATGTCTGTATTCATGATTAATTTGTGCCCGGTAGGCATCCATAAATAACTCCCGGTTTTGCAGAAGTTCGGGTACATCCGGCCGGTCATCAATCAGGCTCTTAAGCACCCGGAACGGCGCGCCGTAACGGCTGATGATACGTTTAAGGCGGCTGGTAAGCTCGCTTATGTATAGTTTGTCTATCTGCTCATTAAACGACTTAAAGCCATGAATATCCTGAGCAGACATTTGATAAAGGCTGAATAATTCATGGCGTATAGTATCGGCATCGGACTTGAGTAGTGCCTGATGTACGGCGATATACATGCATAGCTCGTAGTTGCTGCTATCCGGCAAATGTGTGAATTGATCTTTGGCAATCATCTGCAGAAAGTGCTGGTAAGCAAAAAAGACGGTTACCTGCTGCTGGCTATGCGGGTTGAGAAGGTTTTCTATCTCGACCGAAATAAATGCCAAAATCCAGCCGGTGGCCAGCTCGCGGTCCGTATGGACTTGACGCAGATGGCCAAAAGCCTCCATGTACGTCTTGATCACATGATTTACTCTTTCAGCAGTTTCGCTGCCAATACGGCCGTTTGGCAGGTAACCAGCCTGTACAAGTTCGACTATCAATTCCCGGCCGAACACGTCGTGATGTTGCTTAGTCACAAACAGGTTAAGTTTGCAAAATCGCTTGATCGCTCGCTGCAGCAACAAATGTTCTTCGGCATATTCAGCCGCGTTCCGCAGCTGCTCGTAAGCACTCGACAGTACAGTACCGGTGATTGGAACTTCTACACCTACGCCTTTAGCATTGTTTTCTTTCGCCTGCTGATCACGCTGGCGCGCTAACGCCAGCTGCTCTATGAGCAGGTTATTTAAAGATGAAGACTGTTCAGGCATTATTAAATATTATAGGGCTTTTAGTGAGGAAAAACCTAGTGATAAGGACTTGCAGTTTCCTTATAGATAGAAGGGAGCGAAAATTATGGATTTACTCGCAGTATTAATGGTTCTACGTATCCTGTACTTTCTAATGTAGCAGGTTCAAGCTCAGGTGATCCTGTCATCAACTCAAGAAACTTAACTCTCCTAATATCGCGGCCGTTATCCCCGGCTAAGTTAGTTGCCCTATTAAACTCTTCTTCTGAAGTTATACCATGAATAAGAACGCCCCATTTAATCTCCCTGGTCCCATGGCCTTGCTTAGGCACCTCATCTGGTTCATGAAGTCCGAAAATCGCAATTTCTCCTATATGAGTAGTCGGACCGCGAATTATATTTTGAAGAGAAATCTCTCTAATTTCGGTTGCATTGTTTCTTGATCTCTTACGAGATGTTACCTCAAATGGGTCAAATTGAGAGGGGTGGACATCTGGGTCTCTTTCTGCTTGGTGAATTAAGTCAGCATAAGCATTTTTTTCTTGTGATACGTTAGCCATCTCTTTAAGCCCTCTTGTTAATTTTGTATAAAAAAACCGACCCACCAAGATCGATTGTTATATTTTAGTCTAATTTAGCGTACACCGTCAAATGGAATTAACCTTTACCCCCATAACGCCAAGGCAGCATTTTTCGCTCGATAAGGCCGACTAGTCCAAATAGTAGCAGGCTAAAGATTGCCGTGACAAATATAGCTGCAAAGACTAATGGAATAGCATGAGCATTGGCGGAGGTTTGTATAAAGATACCGAGGCCTTTATAGGCGCCAACGTATTCGCCGACGATTGCGCCAATCATGCTATAGGCCACGGCAATTTTTAGGCCGGAAAAAAATGACGGCATGGCTGACGGGATTTTTACCATCTTAAGTATTTGTAATTTTGAAGCCCGCATACTGCGAAAAAGATTAATCTGCTGGGAATCTACAGCGGCCAGACCGCCGGCCATAGCAATAGTTATAGGGAAAAAACAATATAGCGTGACTATAATTACTTTTGGCAATAAGCCGTAACCTATCCAGATTAGTAAAAGCGGGCTCAGTGCCACTATAGGAATTGTCTGCGAGGACACAAGTAAAGGGTAAATAGCTTTACGGACTAATGCCGAAGCATCCAGTAATATAGCGGTGATCACACCCAAAAAAATCGCTGCCAGAAGACCCAACATTGCTTCCAGCATTGTCTGTAAAGCATGGCTTAGCAATATCTGCCAGTAGGGGGCCGAAAATGTGATTATCAAGCTTGGAGCCGGCAGAATATTATCGCTGACACGTGTCAGGCGAACACCTATTTCCCAGACTGCCAGAACGCTCAGGAGTACAATAAGCGCCGGTAAATAATTTAGCAGAGTTTTAAATTTCATAGCTGAAGTAACATATTTTCTAATTCAGCCTCTAAAAGCACCGAATCTCTCTTACTCATAAACTCACGCCGGCGCGGTCTGGGAAGATTGACAGCAACCTCTTTAATAACGGCCGCCGGCCGGCTGCCCAAAACATATATTCTGTCTGAAAGCAGTATAGCCTCACGAATATCATGCGTGATAAACAATACAGTTGAACGAACCTCATTCCAGACATCCAGTAACCACATTTGCATGGTCAGTCGAGTGATAGCATCAAGTGCGCCGAAGGGTTCGTCCATCAGCAGGAAGTCTTTATTGAATAAAATAGTCCGGAGCAGTGCAACTTTCTGGGCCATACCGCCGGATAGTACATCAGGGTACTGATCGGCGAAATACAGCAGTCCGAATTTTTCCAGTAAAATGTCTGCCTGTTTCTTAGCGTTCTGGACAGACTTATTCCGTAATAAAAGCCCAAGCATTACATTACCCCTGACTGTTTTCCAGGGCAGTAGTAAGGGGCTTTGTGGCATGTAGCCGGACTTACCAAGACGCTCCGCCTTTGTTTTGCCGTCTATGGCTACCGTTCCTGCTGTCTGCTCGGTGATACCGGCTATTATGTTAAACAGGGTGCTTTTACCACAACCGCTGGGCCCGACAACGCTGACGAATTCTCCGTTATTGACATGCATGTTAAGAGACTTCAGAACTTCTAAGTTTCGGTCTGTGCCGGAAAATGACTTAGTCAGATTCTTGACGGAGAGTTTTACTTTGCTCATTGGTTATTGCGAGACGGCTTTATTGACTTATTCGGACAAGCTATGGCAGGAACTGATTAGTAAATAAGCGGTCATAGGCCAAAGTTTTCACAGCTTTATCTGACTTATCAGTAACCACACCAGCATCCAGCATAAATTTTGGATAGTCATGCCAGGATTTCTGATCCTGTACGCCCCATTTACGACTTTTATCGGCATAGTGGCTGCTCAGAAATGTCTGGCTGTCAGAAACCAGGCCGGTGTCTGCGAATGTAGCTTTTGGAGCGGTACTAATAAGTAATTGTGCAGATTCTTTGGGATAACGCCGGGCATACTCATAACCCTTGGCGGTAGCTGCCATAAAGCGCTTTAGAGTATCTGGCTGCTGCTTAATCTGTTGTGGCGTAGCAATGTAAGCTAGATTCGGGCCGTCAGGGATACCATAAGAAGTGATCGGGAAAAATTTTGTTGCCAGACCGTCGCGTCTGGCCTGGATGGCTTCCCAACCTTCAAAGGCCCAGACAAAATCTATCTTTTTGCTTTCCAGGGCCTGCATGGCTTCGACGTTGAGCGTGATATTTTTAAAGTCACCTGTACCACCGTCTTTCTTGATAACCTCGCTTACCACGGCATTTTCCGATAACGAGCCATAACCACCGTATATCTTACCGTCTAGTTCCTTCGGACTATTAATACCCGAATCGGACCTTACTATAAAACCTGACGTATTATGCTGAACCACGGCCCCTATGGAAACTATCGGCTGATTTTTCGCGTTATAAGAGACTATATCCTCTGTGGTACTGATGCCTACATCGGCCTTGCCGCTTAGCACAAGGCTACTGGAAGAAACATTGGCGGAATAGGGCAGGATTTCCAGGTTAATCCCTTGATTTTTATACCAGCCTTTAGCCAAAGCCGCGTACATGCCGGTATGGTTGGTGTTTGGCGTCCAGTCCATGGCTATTCTGACTTTATGGAGAGAATTTGGAGCCTCAGCCTTGCGTGGAAGCAAAGCAAACAGGGCAATGACCACCGCTATAACAATAATTCCCAGTCCTAAAAATTTTATATTCTTCATATGGTTCAAACCCCCTAATTAAATAATAAAAACCGGGCATTAATGCCCGGCAGTAAGATCATCCGATTGATGTTGGTTCCTACGCCGGCATTATCCGAACAGGTTCTACGGGTCGATGACTTAACACCATCCTCTCAGCCCGAAACACGAGCTCCCCTAACGATCATATATATAGTAGAAGTTTAGGTATCACATTGTCAATCAGCAGTGCTGTAATGGACAAACAGTAATGTTCCGCGCGAGAAAGTTACTTCCGCGTTTTTGTGGGTCAATACATTGCTAATACCCCGGCCTCTGCCCATGAATAGTGTTTCGCCACGCAAAGGATAGCGCAGGTTTGATGTCTGGATTTGCGTGACTTCGGGCGTTAAAGGAATAAGTGAAATTAGATCTTTGGTACTGCCGGTTATTTTAACGATCGTCGGACCTTTTTCGATCCAGGCTGCCACCGGCCCGTTAATAAATTTTATCGGAATATTAATATTAATTACGGAAAGTATATTGGTTAGAATGTGGTCAAGCCTATCGCCCTCAGTACCTCCAAGAATTGAAATTTGCGTGGCATTATTTTTAATTGCGTAACGCAGTGCGAGCTCGGTATCTGTTTCGTCTTTTTTGGCGTCATAAATGACGAAATCACAACCTTTTTGTTCCAAAACTTTTTTAGTTGCCGAGCCAAGAGAATCAAGATCTCCGATCACGGCAGTAGGCAGCGTCTGAAAATCCATCGCGGTCTTTGCTCCGCTATCGGCGGCAATTACTTTGTCACAAGAGGCCAGGGCGTTTTGCACAAATTTTCCCGGGCGTAAATTACCGCCAGTAAAAATAACTATATGCATAGCTTAATGGCTGAGCTTTTTATGCTCGTTACTGTAACTATCCAGGAATTGGTTAAATGTCGTCATCAGCTCTCGCAAGGCGGGCGATGGTGATCCCAGACTAAGGCCGTCAATGGATTGAATCGGCATAATTTTAGATGAACTACTGGTCAAAAACGCACTATCAAAATCACTAACATCGGTTAATTTTATAGCTCGTTCTGTAACTGTAAATTTGTTTTGCTTAGCGACTTTCAGGACTGCCCCACGCATTATCCCCGGTAGTATAGACTCTTTCTTTGGCGTAAAAATTGTTCGATCTTTAATACTCAAAAAATTAGTTCGCGTGCCTTCAGTAATACAGCCGTTTCGATCTATAAGAAGGGCGTCATAAGCACCACTAGCCTTGGCGTGTCGATAGGCAAGATAACTAGGCAGCATATTAAGTGTCTTTGCTCCGGTAAAGGACCGCTCGTAGTTATAAGTAATACAAGCTGCACCGTTTTTGTAAAACTTTCTATCGGGAAAGAAGGGATTCAAACACATGATTGAAAGTGTTGCCTTGTCCTTAGAGGCACTGCCCACCAGCAACACTTTTAAGTTACACGTCTCGGCTTTTGTTTTCTGCACGAGTTCACTTATACTTTTCTGGACAAAATCGGCTGAAAAGGCGTGTTCTAAATCAATCACCCTGGCGGACTCCATCAGCCTTTCGCAGTGTTCCTGCAAAAAGTATGTGGTGCCACCTTGGAGACGGATGGTTTCATAGACCCCAAAACCATAGGTATACTCAATACTGCTGAGTGGAACAACCGCTTGCTCAATCGGCAAAACTTTGCCATTGTGTGAAAAGTATTGATATGCCATAGCTTATTACTACCTATCATACGTTATAATATCCCTGTTAAGCTATGGCGCCTTGGCGGAGTAGTTACGCAGCGGTCTGCAAAACCGCGTACACGGGTGCAAATCCCGTAGGTGCCTCCATAGTTTACATGCTTCGATGGGCGAGTGGCGGAATTGGTATACGCGGTGGACTTAAAATCCGCTGGCCTTAAAGCCTTGAGGGTTCGAGTCCCTCCTCGCCCACCAAGCTTACTGCTGACGGACTCTTTACTTTGCAAGACGTACAATTAATATAGCAAGGCGTTATAATAAGCCCATGCAAATCGTTGTAGATAAATTGTTGGCCAACTATGAATTATCAGGCAAGGGTCGGTTGGTGTTACTGTTACACGGTTGGGGTGATAGCAGCGTGGGATTGAGGGATCTACAATCTAAATTGGCTAAATCGTATAGAGTTCTAGTAATTGATCTGCCGGGCTTTGGGAGTAGCCAGGCACCGAAAGCTGTGTGGGATTTGGATGATTATGCACACTTCCTTAGGGCTTTGCTTGACAAGCTTGGGCTTAAACAACCCTATGCTCTGATTGGTCATAGCAATGGCGGGGCTCTGGCTATACGGGCTGTTTCGCTTCAGATACTTAAGCCAAAGAAGCTAATATTATTGGCTGCTTCAGGCATTAGAAATGATCAAAAAGTTAAGCGCTTGGTACTGAAAATTATAGCTAAGACAGGAGATATTGCTACCATCTGGATGCCTGAACGCTACCGCCGGGCCTTACGTAAAAGCTTATACGGTGTGGCCGGCTCGGACATGTTAGTAATGCCGGGGCTGAAAGAAACTTTTAAAAAAACTGTACGCCAGGATGTACAATCTGATGCCGCCAATATTACTATACCGACGTTGTTGATTTATGCCGCCAATGATAGAGCGGTGCCGCCCAACCATGGCCACAGATACCAGAAGCTTATTAAAAACTCTCATTTAGAAGTTGTAAGCAAATCTGAGCATTTCCTGCATCTGGATCAGCCAGACAGGGTGGAACAATTAATTGAGGAATTTCTAAAATGACACTTAACTTGTTAAGTCTATATACATTTCACTATGCCGAAACAGTGGTATATATGCTGCAAAGTACAGAATATAAGATTTCACCATACCTAAAATGGTACTGGCATACTTATAATTTCTCTAAAGTTATGCAGCGCCGCACTCTGGACCGGACTAAAGCCGCGCGTTTGTTACTAGTAGCCCTACACACAGGCATTAGCCTACAGGTTATAGCAGGTCTATGGCTTATTTACCAGGGTCTTTTACATAACTTGACAGGGGGGGTAGCTTTTGGCGCTGCTCTGATCGTAGCTTATCCGGTTGTCTGGGCGCATTTGCTGGTTGTTCCGCTATTGCTCGGGCGTTGGTTTGTCGCCCAGCCAGCCGAGCAAACCTTAATTAAGCAATCAGCAGAAGTATTCGCTAATCATCCCGGAATTAAAATCGCCATCGCCGGCAGCTATGGTAAGACAACAATGAAGGAAATATTAACCATGGTACTAAGTGAAGGTCTAAAGGTAGCTGCCACGCCGGCCAACAAAAACGTTAGTATCAGTCATGCCCAGTTTGCAAAAAGCCTGGATGGCAATGAAGATGTACTGATCATCGAATACGGTGAGGGGGCACCCGGAGATGTGGCCAGGTTTGCCAACATTACCCAGCCGACCCATGCCATAATCACCGGACTGGCCCCGGCCCACCTGGATCAATACAAGACACTGCAAGCCGCCGGCGAAGATATCTTTTCAGTTGCTGAACAGGTGGATTCAGGGCATGTCTATGTGAATAATGAATCATCAAGCGTCAAGCCGTTTTTAAAAGATTACCATTTATATGACGAGAGTGGCGCTCTAGGTTGGAAAACGGATAATATTAAAACCGAAATAACCGGTACTGATTTCTTACTCAAAAAAGATAAGAAAACATTAAGATTACAGAGTGGATTAATAGGCAAGCACCAAGCGGGTTATCTGGCCCTGGTTGCTGCTTTGGCACTAGAGCTTGGACTTAATGACAAGCAAGTCGTAAATGGCATTTCAAAAACAGCGCCCTTTGAGCATCGTATGCAACCTTACCAGCTAGGAGGTGCTTGGATTGTAGATGACACCTACAACGGCAACCTGGAAGGTATTCGAGCCGGTACCCAGCTACTTAAAGACATCAAAGCCAAGCGCAAAATCTACGTCACACCCGGCCTGGTAGACCAAGGCGATGAAACTGAACGGGTCCACCTTGAGACGGGGAAGCTAATCGCCGAGGCTCAGCCAGATCTGGCGGTACTTATGAAAAACTCTGTCACTGATTACATAAAAGAAGGCTTACAAAAAGGCAAATTCAAGGGTGAATTACAAATCGAAACTAATCCCCTGGAGTTCTATTCCAATCTGTCGCATTTTGTAGCCAGCGGCGACCTGGTTATCATGCAAAACGACTGGACCGATAACTACACCTAAGCGAACGCACCTATTTTTCAATCAGTCGTTCCACAGCCAGCATCACCGCGGCTTCTTTGAGCGGCACCTCTTTTTTGAGAGAAAATTTGTAAGTATCCTCTATGGCCGTCACCATGTATTTTTCAAGGGTGGCATTCACTTTTTCCAGACTCCAGTGCTCGCCTTTCTTATTTTGCAGCCATTCCAGGTAACTGACAATAACGCCGCCGGCATTGGCGATTATATCCGGTAATATCACGTGGCCATGCTCAACCAGATAAGTGTAAGCACGCTCATCAATCGGCCCGTTGGCTAGTTCCAGAAGATATTTGGCATGTATGGTGTCCACGTTTTCCCGCGCGGTCACAGCATCGCCGAGAGCGGCCAGCACCAGGATGTCGACGTCGGAACTTAGCAGTGCTTCGTTGCTAATAAGCGTGGTAGATCCATCTTTATAATCCACGAAAGTCTTACCGGTTGCCTTGTGGGCTGACAATTGAGCGGCACTGAGACCCGCTGGATTATACAAGGCGCCTTCGGCCTCACCTATTACTACTATCTTCCAGTGGGGGTGGGCTTTTTGGGCGCTGAGACAGAAATGAGAGCCGACATTGCCGAAACCCTGGATGGCTATAGTCAGCGTATCGTCGGCTTTACCGAGACGGACCAGCAGTTCGTGGAGCGCGATCATACCGCCGTAGCCGGTGGCAGCATCGCGTCCCTCGCTACCGCCGTTAGCAAGGCTTTTACCGGTAAAACTGGCTTTATTAGTATTGCCACTAAGTTTTTCATACTCTTCAACCATCCAATCCATGATCCGGCCATTGGTATTGACATCCGGTGCCGGCACGTCTTTGTCAGGGCCGATATAAGGTGCCATATAGGCGCTGTACTTGCGGCTTAGTTCCTCGAGTTCCTTTTCAGTCAGTTGATGAGGATCGACAGCCACGCCGCCTTTGCCTCCGCCCAGCGGCAATCCAACCGCGGCCGTTTTGAGGCTCATCAGCATAGCCATTGCTTGCACCTCTTCTAGGTGAACGTCGTGATGAAACCGAACACCGCCCTTGTAGGGGCCCCGGCGATTATTGTGCTGTAACCGGAAGGCCGGAAACTTTTTACCGTTATCCAGCGATATTTCAAAAGCGTGAGCGGCGTCGGCTCGCAGCAAGGCTTCAATAGTAGCTTCATCCAACCCCAGTTTTTCTCCGGCGCGGGCGATCATATGCTGTGCGGTTCGTAACATTGCTTGTTCCTCCGGTTTTAGTTTGTTAAACTGTCTTCCATAATAAACCCGTTGCTTGTTTTTGTCGAAAATCATGAAAACCATGCCAGTATAACGGCAGTTAACAGGGTAAATTTTGAAATAGTATGACGTAATTGTATATACTTATTGCATGGAAACAATCGCAGTAATTTTTGGCGGGCGCTCGGCTGAGCATGATGTCTCGATAGTTACGGCGCTGGGTAGTATTATTAAACCTCTTGAATTAACCAAAAAATACCGAGTAGAAGCGGTGTATATTGCTAAAGACGGCGGCTGGTACTGGGAGGACAAACTCAAAGATATTAGCTTATTCAGTTCCGGAGGTATCCAGGATTACACTCATCATACTCAGCCAACCAGCGTGCAGTTTGATGGCGGTATGACGCTTGTAAAAGCCAGCGGCATCGCCGGGCGCAAACAATCCCGCAAAATCGATATTGCCTTTCCGGCTATGCACGGTACTTACGGCGAAGACGGCGCCCTAATGGGGCTACTGGATATGGCTGGAATTCCATATGTCGGCTGCGGTGTTAGCGCGGCCGCTGTAGCCATGGATAAAGTCTTATCTAAGAAAATAGCTGAGGCAAATGACATACCAATACCTAAATACACTTACTTTGAAAAAAGCGATCTTGACCACGATGCTAGCACTATACTTAGGCTGGTTACCCGGGTTTTGGAATATCCACTGTTCGTCAAGCCGGCTCATCTTGGTTCAAGCATCGGTATCAGCCGGGTCACAAATGACAATGAGCTTCGTAACGCCATGGAAGTAGCATCTCATTATGACGATAAAGTTATTGTTGAGGAAGAAGTTCCCAACTTAATCGAGGTCACCTTGCCAATCATGGGCAACATCCGGCTTCAGCAGGCCTTGCTGGAGCAGCCGATGACTAAGCCGGATGACTTTTTTGACTTTGATACCAAATATTTACAGGGCGGTAAAAAGGGTAAAGGCAAAGGCGGCGTTAAAGGCGCCCAAGGTTACAGCCAGATTCCGGCTGAACTGCCCAAAGCTATCTATGAGAAAGCGGAACAGCTTGGCTTAAGGATATACTGGCTGCTAGGGTGCAGCGGCATTGCCCGGGTCGACATGCTTATAGACGAGAAAGTCGGCAAGGTTTACTTCAACGAAGTTAATCCTTTACCGGGCAGCCTATATGCTCATAACTGGAATCGGGCCGGCGTCAGCAATGTTGAACTGGTGCAAAAACTAGTTGGTTTTGCTAAAGAACGTCACACCAGCCGTCAGGTCCTTACTACAGCCTTCAATACTAACTTTCTCCAACAGTTTTAGGTGTAAGCGCAGTGAGGCTTAACATTGTACACCCTGGTGCCGGCGAACTTCATTACGAAATCCGCGGGATTGTAGAATTTGCCGAACAGCTGGCAGAAACAGGCATACCTATCACGTGGGAAAACATAGGCGATCCGGTTGCTAAGGGTGAGCAGATCCCGCAGTGGATCCGCGACATTGTGTCAGAAGAGGTCAAACGAAATACCGACTCATATGCCTACTCGCCAACAAAAGGCTTGGAAACGGCCCGGAACTTTTTATCTGAGCAACGCAGCCAGGAAGGCAAGGCCCAACTTTATGCTGAACATATCCTGTTTTTCAATGGGCTAGGAGACGCAATCAACAAAGTTTATACGTGGCTTAATCCCAAAGCCCGCGTTTTGGGACCTAACCCGGCTTATCCTACTCATTCTGCACTCGAAGCCGCCCATGGCCGTTCAGCTCATATGACTTACCAGCTTGATCCAGATAATAATTGGCTTCCAAATGTTGTCGACGTGCGCCGCCAGGTTGTTGGTAATCCTAATATTGCTGGTCTGCTGATTATTAATCCCGACAACCCTACTGGTATGGTCTATCCCCGTCATATTCTGGAAGAGTTTGTGGGCATTGCCAAGCAGTACAAATTATTTCTAATTGCTGATGAAATCTACTCTAACCTTACATATAATCCGCAGGATTTTATACCGCTGGCAGAGCTGGCTGACGGCGTACCAACCATCATAATGCGCGGCCTGTCCAAAGAAATACCTTGGCCGGGCAGTCGTTGCGGCTGGGCTGAATTTTATAATGTCCACGTCGATTCCCAATTTGTCCGCTACATCCAGTCGATTATAGAGGCTAAGATGACGGAAGTATGTTCAACTACTTTGCCTCAATCAGTTTTACCGGCCATTTTAGGCGATGACCGTTATGCCGTGCACTTGGCAAGCCGCCACGCTAAATACAAAGCGCGAGCAGCCCAAGCAGTAAAAATATTAAGCAATCACCCGCACCTGAATGTCGTAGAACCGAAAGGCGCATTTTATTTATCAGTTACCTTTAGCCAAGATTTTACGAAGAAAAAGATTGATAAGCCAGCGGCTAATCCTAAAGCCCAGAAACTTCTGGAGGGTGTGCTTAAGGATACCCCTTCAGGAATTTTTGACAAGCGCTTTTGCTACGAGCTATTGGCCTGTACGGGGATCTGCACAGTGCCTCTGACGACCGGATTTAATAGTTCTACTCCCGGCTTTCGCATGACCCTGCTCGAGCCGGATGATCAGGTTTTTGCGTCCACACTGCAAACTATTAAGGATTTTTGTTCCTTATAAACGGCCTGTTTTACATGATTTAACAGATTAATTCCATGGTATAATACATGTAATGCCCGATCGTGTCGCTATTCTTGATGCCGGAGGTCAATATATTGACCTCGTACGTAAAGCGGTCGAACGTCTAGGCTTACCAGCCGATGTCCTGCCACTAGACACGCCAAGGGAAAAAATTGAGGGAAGCTACGGCGCAATTATTATTTCCGGCAGTCCGGCTAACCCTCATGTTGGAACAGCGCCACAACCGGATAGAAGCATCTGGCATAGTAAATTACCCATACTAGGTATATGTTACGGCATGCAAGCAATGGTAGTGGCGCACGGCGGCCAGGTAGCCAAAAATACCATACGTGAGGATGGACGTATTACCACCCAGGTCGACAACGTACACCCTATCTTTAAGGGTATCAAAAAGCATTTCACAGGTCTTTTCACGCATGGTGACTTTGTAAAATCCATTCCGGCTGATTTTGCCATGCTTGGATCGCATTCCCTTAGCGATGGATCAACATCCTATTCGGCCATAGCCAAAGATAATAAAGTAGGTGTCCAGTTTCATCCTGAAGTATTTGACGACACACCCGAAGGCTACCAACTGTTTAAAAACTTCCTGGAATTAATTGCCGGTTTGCGGCCAGACAAAAATTTCCGGGAAAAGCAATTACAACAAGTAATTAAAACTAAGCAAAAACAGATTTCCGCACTGACTGGCGTCCGCCACGTGATTGCTTTTGTGAGCGGCGGTGTAGACTCCAGTGTAGCGGCTACTCTTGCCGCGGGCGTTATACCGGCTAAACGCCTGCATGCTTTTTTCATTGACAATGGTTTTATGAGGGATGAAGACGGCACGGTAGTAGAGACCCTTCAAGCCGCAGGTATACCGGTTAAAAAGATTGATGCCGTGAGCGATTTCGAACAAGCAAGCATTACGATTGACGGCATAACCCATGGACCCCTGATTATAGTAACCGACCCTGAAATTAAACGTAAGATTATCGGCAAAGCCTTTATGGATGCCCAAAACCGTATAGTTGCCGGTTTAAAATTGACTGAGGTTATGCTGCTCCAGGGAACTAACGCTGCTGACCGTATCGAAAGCGGCCATAGTACTGGTGACAGCCATACTATGACAATTAAGACTCACCATAATCAGGTACGTGAGGTTCAGGAACTAAAAGCCCGCGGTTTATTGATTGAGCCGCTTGATGATTTGTTTAAAGACGAAGTCCGCGAATTAGGCCGCCAGCTGGGATTACCCGATGAACTTGTGGAGCGTCAACCATTTCCTGGTCCGGGCTTAGCGATCCGAATCATTGCCACGGCCAAGTCGGAAACCAGGCTTAAGCCTTTACCTGAGGAACCACAGATCCAGGCTTTCCTCGACAAGCAAATTAAAGGTATTAAGGCTCATTTGTTACCCATACGCAGTGTCGGTGTTGGCGGCGATGAACGCTCCCATCTCTCAGTCATTGCCCTAGATCATGGCGACTTAAAAGCTGACGAACTGGCCAAACTAGGTACAGACCTGCCGGCCCATTTTCGGGAGACTATCAATCGTGTCCTTTACGCTTTAGGTTCAAAATCACTAAGTAATCGTTCACAAACTAGAACCTTATTGACAACTGATGTTCGTGCTCAATTACGCTTAGCCGATCGCATAGTTTTTGAAGAAATGCGTGCTGCCAATCTGCTCGGCACTATAAAACAGTTTCCAGTAGTATTAATACCGCTGTCGTTTGGTGAACCAGGCCAGAGATCTATTGTTCTCCGTCCAGTTACCACAAGTACATTTATGACCATTCAAGCAATGCTTCCAGATCGCGACCTGCCAGAAAATTTTTTGGATAAAATCGCTACCCGAATTCTCGTCGAAGACCCTAACATCTCCCAGGTCTTCCTGGACCTTACCAATAAACCCCCTGCTACTACCGAATGGGAGTAACGTATGCTTATTAAATCGTGGGTATCTCCTAAAACAATTAGAGCCAAGAGTGAGATTTCAGGTTTAGGCCTGTTTGCTCTTGAAAATATTGTTCAAGGAGAGGTTGTGGCTGTTAAAGCAGGCCACATAGTAACTGAGGATATCCTCATTAAGAACAAAGTCTTAATTAGAGATAACTATGACCAAATAACTGATGAATTATATTTAGTTCCCCTAAACAGTGAAGAGGATGAACAAACTCTTATTTGCCTTAACCATTCTTGCGAGCCAAATTTGGGTGTTGGCGGGAGTGCCATATCGGTTGCAATGCGTGCTATTAAAGCCGGCGAGGAGCTCACCCATGACTATGCTATGTATCTAGGAAATGCCAACTTCAGACTAAAATGTAACTGTAAACGACCGAACTGTCGGAAAATTATTACTGGTAATGACTGGCAGATTACTCAACTACAAAAAAGATATAAAGGTTACTTTGCGTGGTATCTATCAGAAAGAATTAAAAAAATGACTCAATCTCAAATTTAGAGCGCTTAGCACTACTCAACTATATGCGGTTAAGGGCTTAAACTGGTAGGATTAATAAGATGAAACGTTATAATCCTAAAGAGATTGAGCCTAAGTGGCAGAAGGTCTGGCAGGATAAGCAGCTATATAAGGCTGTTGATTTTGATAAGCGGCCGAAATACGTCATGTTGACGGAGTTTCCGTATCCCTCTGGTGACGGACTGCATTTGGGGCACATCCGCGAGTATACGTATGGCGATATCATGGCCCGTCAGAAACGCATGCAGGGCTATAACGTGCTTTATCCAATGGGCTATGATGCTTTTGGCCTGCCAACCGAGAACTATGCCATTAAACATAAGATTAGTCCTCAAGCCGGGACTGACCAAAATATAGCTGCTTTCCAGAGACAGTTTGAAAGTCTGGGTTTCAGCTTTGATTGGGACCGGTCTTTTCGTACCAGCGACCCGGAGTATTACAAATGGACTCAGTGGCTGTTTCTGCAATTTCATAAAGCCGGGCTGGCCTATCAGGATGAGATCGCCATCAACTGGTGCCCACACTGCAAGACCGGACTAAGCAACGAGGAAGTCGTCAATGGCCGGCATGAGCGCTGCGATACTTTAGTCGAAAAAAAGATCCTAAAACAATGGCTGCTAAAAATTACCGACTATGCCGATAGGCTTCTGGAAGGCTTGAAGAACGTTGACTACCCCAGCCGAATCGCTGACCAGCAGGTCAATTGGATTGGCCGCAGCCGCGGTGCCAACATCCGCTTCAATATCGAAAATTCTATCGAAAATATCGAGGTGTATACAACTGCACATGACACGATTTTTGGCGTGACGTTCATGGTCTTGGCTCCAGAACACGGATTAGTCGAAAAAGTCACGACCGATGAGCATAGAGCGACAGTGAATAGCTATATCAAAGCTGCTCAGGCCAAGAATGAAATCGAGCGGCAAGACGAAGGCCGTGAAAAAACCGGCGTCTTCACTGGCGCTCATGCAATCAATCCTTTAAATAATGAAAAAATTCCTATTTGGATTGCCGACTATGTCCTGGCCGGATATGGTACCGGCGCCATTATGGCCGTACCGGGAGAAGACGCTCGTGACTACGAATTTGCTAAAAAATATGGATTGCCGATTGTTTACACTACGGAGCAGCAAGAGTTTGTAAACTACCAGACTGAACTCAAGCTTAAACGCTCAGAACACAAGCTGGCTAATTCTGGTGAGTTTGACGGCCTCGACTTTAATGAAGGCCGTCAAAAAATTCTGGAAAAATTAATAGAACTCGGTGTGGGTAAAGAAGAAATTCAATACAGGCTGCGGGATTGGATCTTCAGCCGGCAGCACTATTGGGGCGAACCTATTCCGATTATTCATTGCCCTGAGCAGGGGGCCGTACCTGTACCGGACGACCAATTACCCGTAGAACTGCCACAAGTGGAAAATTACGAGCCGACTGACAGCGGTGAAAGCCCTTTAGCTGCCATGAAAGATTGGGTCAATACTAAATGTCCAGCATGTGGTAAACCGGCCAAGCGTGAGACCGATACCATGCCCAACTGGGCCGGCAGCAGCTGGTATTATCTGCGCTATTACGATGCGCACAATGATCAAAGCTTTGCAGACCGCAAGAAACTAGATTACTGGGGCGATGTTGACATGTATCTGGGCGGAATGGAGCATACGACTCTCCATCTGCTATATTCGCGTTTCTGGCATCAGTTTTTATACGATCAAAAATTGGTACCAACTCCGGAACCTTACCTGGCAAGACGGGGACAGGGAATCATTCTGGCTGCCGATAATACCAAAATGAGTAAGAGCAAGGGTAATATTGTCAATCCGACTGATATTATCGATAGCGGCTATGGTGCCGACGCATTGCGGCTGGCAATCTCGTTCCTGGCTCCCTATGATCAGACAACAATCTGGAGTCCCGAAGCTGTCGCTGGCACCCACCGCTTCCTGCAAAGGGTTTGGACGCTCACCCAGGAATATATAGATGCAAATTCTACGAGTAAGTCCGGCAAGTCCAACGATGAGCTTTTACGGACTCTTCATTTAACTATAAAAAAAGTCAGTCAAGATTTGCATACCATGAGTTTTAATACAGCCATTGCTAGCCTGATGGAAAATGTCAATGTGCTTTATCGTATAAAGACAAATGACATGTTTAATACCAAAGAGTGGCGCTGGACTATCGAGAGTATGCTGCTATTAACGGCTCCGTTTGCGCCGCATCTTGCTGAAGAACTATGGCATCAATTAGGGCATGAGAGTTCAATTCATGGCAGCCCGTGGCCAAAACACGATGATAAGTATCTGGTCGAAGATACTATAACTATTGTCGTTCAGGTCAATGGTAAGCTTCGTGGTGAAGTCCAAGTCGGCAGTGATGCTGGTGAAAAAACTATAGTCGAAGCCGCCAAAACTAATGACAAGATCGTTGTTTTTCTAAAAGATCAAACTATCCGCAAAACTATTTACGTACCACACAAGCTTGTCAACTTCGTCGTTTAAGGCCAAGAATTAACCAATTGTTAAATTCGGCCTTTTTCTTAACGTTTTTCTTTCTCTGAGTACAGAACAGATCTACAATCGACCTACAAAATGATATACAGGTCAAAAACATTACAATTACCTGGCTCGTCAGCGGAGGAAGTTATCAAGCGTTCAAGGTACACCTATCATATTATTCAGAAACTGACACCGAGACGTGCTCCTTATATACGGTCAAAGTACTTCGCTAAGGATAAAATATTCATTAATAGTTTTTGGGATCATCTTAATAAAAAGACATCAAGAGACAAACTTCGCAGACTCAAGCTTTTTCCATGTGCCATCGACTTGATACGTAATAGCAAAATAGCTCCACGGACTAGGCAACATCTTAACAATCCAAATGAGTCGCTACATCGCTTTTATGGTATTAGCCGCGATGGCTTCTATTTTTGCGTACAGATTAAAGAGAATAAAAGAACAGGTAGAAAAGATTTTATATCAGTTTTTCCCTCGCGTGAAACACAGACGTAAATAAAAAAGGCCTCCCGCAGTGTAGTTCAATGACTACGGCCGGAGGTCTTAATTTTTATTATACATCATCTCTAAAGTCAGTCAATACAATAAAAAGGGGTAATCCCGCCCACTAACTTCCTCTTGAGAAAATCGGCGAAATTGGGTAAAATATACCTAAGTTTTGTTAATGTAACGAAAAGGAAACTTTACCTATGGGTAAGCCCAAAAAGCGAACAAGCCCGCGTAAAACGGGCACGCGCCGCAGCCACTTGGTTCTGAAACTGGCGCGTAAAGTCAATGCTAAGTCACCTGTTAAAATTCGCACTACTAAGCGGGAATCGGCTAAAGTCGCCTAGAGTTTTCGGGTTTTTGGCTTAGCATTTAAAGGGAAAATTTAACAATATGGCATCAAATCGTCACCTCGGCCGCATTATCGCCCTCCAGACGCTGTACGAGCAAGAGTTACGCAGCGAAGCTGATGATAGCGGCTTTGACTTGGGCAAGGTGCTAAAACGCAATATCGTTCGGTATAAGGGAATGATTGATGACGTGGAATTCATCGAAAAACTTGTTACAGGAGTTACAAAACAAGCAATTCAGCTGGACGCAATCCTACAGCCTATAGCTCCGGAATGGCCAATAGACCAAATTGCGCGTATGGATCGCATAGTTCTAAGAATTGGTCTTTATGAGCTACAGAATGAAGCCGATGTTCCGCCTAAAGTTGTTATTAATGAGGCTGTAGAATTAGCCAAAGCTTTTGGCGGAGACAATTCATCAAAGTTTATAAACGGGGTTTTAGGCACTTTGCTGCGTCAACGCGAATCAGCAGAGCCAGCCAAGAAAGATGCCATTACTATAAAAATAACTCAAAAAACAGCCAGCAAGAATAAAAAAACGATTCCTCGCATGACATCTAAGAAAATCGGTAGCAGCTAGGGGATTTATATAGAATGAAACGACCTAAACCACTCCGAGGCATACGCAAACTGGCTTTTAAACGGCGTCCTGTTATTGACGAGGTTGTTCGCGAAACTACCTCGGGCGGTATCGTTTTTCGCCGTGATCCCAAGACTAAAGCCGTACATATCTTACTGATGCAAGATGCTAAAAATCGCTGGACTATACCTAAAGGCCATGTGGAGCCCGGAGAAGAACCAAAAAGTACCGCAGAGCGTGAGATCCGGGAGGAGACCGGCCTAAAAGAGATGAAGGTTCATAGCTGGCTGGGCAAGGTCAATTTTAGATATCGCCGTAATCATACCTTGGTGCTGATGACCATGCATATTTACCTGGTAGAAGGACTTGGTGATAGCGACAAACTGCACCCTGAGGACTGGCTCAACGATATTAAGTGGCTGGCGGCTAACGATGCTATCGACAAAATCGCTTATGATGACATTGGCAAGCTAATCCTGATAGGTATGAAGCGGATCCGGGAGGGCAAGCTGTAGAGTATGGACAAGTCTGCTTACCTTGCTTTCGCGGAGGATAAGCTCCACGTTACATTTAATGACATTGAACTGCTGCTAACGGCGTTTACACATCGCTCTTACCTTAATGAGCATAAAAAGACCGTAAGTGAGCACAATGAACGTCTGGAGTTTCTGGGCGACGCCGTGCTGGAACTAATAGTCACCGAATATCTGTTTAATAATTATAGCGACCCCGAAGGCATTTTAACTAATTGGCGCAGCAGCCTGGTACGGACGGAAAGTATTGGAGCGGCAGCCGTAAAATTTGGTTTCGAGCCTCTCCTTCGCTTGAGCCGAGGCGAAAAGCGCGGCAGTGATAGGGCCCGGGCCCAGATACTGGCCAATAGTTTTGAAGCTGTTATCGGTGCTTTATATCTGGACCAAGGTTATGAAGCTGCTAAAATCTTTATCACTGAAAGTATCCTCAGCACATTTAAAGCAATTCTGTCCAGCGGCTCCTGGATGGACTCCAAATCTTATTTACAGGAACTGGCGCAGAGCCAAGAACTGGCCACACCTGTCTACAAAGTTATAAACGAGGATGGCCCTGATCATGACAAGACCTTTTTAGTCGGTGTCTATGTTGCCGGTAATTTGCGCGGCCAGGGCACCGGCCCGAGCAAACAAGCAGCCCAGCAAAAAGCCGCGGAAGCTGCTCTCAACTATTACAAACCCGCAGCTAAGGTTTCATAGCCGGAAAGCCGTTTGACAAACAGGGGACGTTATCTGTAAAATAGCAAGCATTGTCTTTAGAAATTCTAAGGTTATGAAAGAAATGAATCTTGTAGATATATGCTAGTTATTCGTATGCAACGTACCGGCCGCAAAGGCCACGCCATGTTTAGGGTTATTGTTCAGGACTCAAGATTGACACCGACCAGCGGTAAAGTCGTAGCGCAGTTAGGCAGTTATGACCCCCATGCTAAAATCATCGTTATTGATAAAGAAAAAGCCGCCTTTTACCTTGAGCATGGTGCTCAGCCATCGGAGCGGGTTGCGCGTTTGCTTAAAAAAGAAGGTGTAAAGCTTCCCGAATGGGTTAAGCAGCCGGCTGTCAAAAAGCGTACCGTCCGCAATGCCGACAAGCGCCGCAGCACAAGACCGCCGGCACCCGTTGAAGACGTTGTACCTGCCGAAGCAGAAACCGAAGCTGAGGCTATAGAAGAAGTGAGTGCTGAACATGCTGAGCAGCCTGAATCTAATGAAGAGACCGCAGCCGAAGCCGTCGAGCCCACGGCCGAAGAACCAAGCGAAGCTGAAGCTGTTGAGCAATCCTCTGCTGAGGTTGCGCCCACCGAAGACGCCACTACTGTCTAAATTGTCTATTGGCAAGAATTTTCACAGGTAAGCCCAACTTCGATTTGTTATAATTGATTATGTACTGGATTACCATTAACCCTAAGCCTGAGGAGTTTGCCACCAATGAGTGATATTGACCAACAATTTATAGAATATGTAGTTAAGTCCCTGGTTGGAAAGCCGGATTCAGTGCATATTGACCGGCGTATCGATGAGAAGGGCGTGCTTCTGGAATTAACCGTTGATCCGGAAGATCTGGGCCGGGTAATTGGTAAGAGAGGGGCGACTGCTCAATCACTAAGAACTCTGCTCAGGGCTCTTGGTACCAAGAATGACGCCCGTTACAACCTTAAAATTATTGACAATGGGCCGCTTGATTACGGTGGTAGCAGGGACAATGCAGCTGAGTCTAGTCAAGATAAACCAGCTGACGACAGTAGTGACGACACCGCAATTAATGATACTGATACCGTTGTAACTAATGAAGAAGATGCTCCTCAATCAGCGGCGGAAGAGCCTGCTCTCCCGGAAGCTCCTGAAGTAGCGGCACCAATATCGCCTGAACCTGAACCCGAAGATCAAACCAGTGACCGCGTACAACGGGCCAGAGAAGAAATGGCCGATCTCGATGACCTTGACGTGTGAACCTAGTTCTCAATTTCTGTGTTATTCTTACATTTAACTTGTAATAACTTAACAGGCTCAGGTATAGTAGCCCTTAGTCATTACGACGAAAACTAAACAGAAAATTTCAAAGCTCAATGCGAGCCATCGACAGGTGGGAGCTTTATGTGACAAAACAACCTCTTTCAACAGGGGTTGTTTTGATTTTGATACAATATAAACAGATGACATTCCAAATTATTACCCTGTTTCCCGAAATGTTTACGGGCATTCTGGGTAATAGTATGCTCTGGAAGGCGCAAGACAAGGGCATAGTATCTTATGAGATCATTGATTTGCGGCAGTTTGGTCTGGGGCCTCGCCTGCAGGTTGATGATACACCTTATGGTGGCGGTGACGGGATGTTATTGAAGGTAGAGCCGCTAGTGTCCGCTATTGAGCAAGCCAAGTCAAAAGCTCCAAGTGCCAAAGTTTTGTTGCCATCGCCGAGGGGAAAATTATATAAACAATCTTATGCTAAACGCTTGGCAGGTTATGAGGCAGACATAATCATCATCTGTCCGCGTTATGAAGGTTATGATGAACGGATCACAAACTGGGTCGACGAAAGCTTCTGTATAGGTAATTATGTACTAACTGGCGGCGAGCTGCCGGCTATGGTTATAATTGATTCTGTTGTACGTCTGCTGCCTGGAGTGCTGGGCGGCGAAACATCGGCTGAGATAGAGTCTTTTCAAGCTGATGACGTGTCAGTAGAGTTTCCCCAATACACTAGACCGGAGCATTATAAAGGCCTGAAAGTCCCGGAAGTATTATTGAGCGGTGATCATGCCGCTATCGAAACCTGGCGTAAAGCTCAAAGCGGAAAAATTCCTACAGATTAACGATATCTATATTGGGTTTAATACCTGTAACTGCTTTACTGTTATCTGATAATTTTAAGGTGGTCTAGGATAGGCGTGACATGTGATGCGGGTGTTTTGAGATCTATACCCGATGGTTTTGTTTGATTGTTCGGCGTTGCTGACTGAAGGCTTGTTATAGGGGCATTTGATACCTGAGGGCTAGGGGTTATAGGAGTTGTTGGCTTTGGCACTGCCGCTGGAACAGCGGTTACTGGTTCTTTGGTAAGTTTTGGCAAATCCGCGTTATTTACGAGAGGAATCTGTGCTTTGGACTGAGCTTGACTGCGGGTAGTTGAGTGACGAGAGGCGGTTTTTCGAACCAAGGGCGGTGGAGCTGGTTGTAAGAGAACAAGACCAAAACAGAACAGCGATATGATAAACAAGGGGGGCCCGATCAGTAAAGTATGTGAGCCCTGGATTTGCCTTGAGCCAGTATCGAATACGTAATGATTCATATCAATACCACCGATCTTCCATGATTTGTATCTTAAATAATACTGCCTAATAAGTATACTCCGCAACTTAGCTAAGACTGTAAGCATTCTTACAAACAAATCTTCAATAATAAACTGTTTAAAGCTATATTGCCTCTGAGAAACATCATTCTCTGACGGGAAGAAGCGCAGTTTAGCTGTGAACTGAGTGCCATGACTACGAGAACTTCTTACTTGTATTGAACCGCCGAAATCCACCGTTACGTATTGCTTAACCAGGGCCAGGCCAATACCCATGCCATGGCCTGTTTTGTATTTAGTAGTGTAAAATGGCTCAAATACCTGGGCAAATTCTGGCGTATCAATGCCTTTCCCCCAGTCAGTAACTTGCAGCTTCAGCCACTGCCCGCTTTTCTTGACGGTCACTGCCACGTGTTTTATGCTGGTTGACCGGCCGGTATGCGCATAGGCATCAATAGCGTTGGTTACCAGGTTAGATACCAACTGGTGAAACTTGACAGAGTCACCGTACAGATTATAGTTTCCGCTTTGCTCAATTTTCAGCTTAACGCCAGCACGGCAAGCAAGTGGTGACATAATGTCTGCTATCTGGTTAAGCTCGTGACGTATAGGAAAACTACCCATAGTAGTTTGTGTTTTAATCTGTTTGCGAGCTGCTTCTAGATAACGTTCTAATTGTTGAAGGTTTTTGCGAGCTTGTATGAGTAGTAGAGACTTTTTGTTGTCGCATTGCTCGAGATTTAGGGAAGCGGCAGTAAGAGGGTTTGCTATTTCATGCACCAAGTTAGCGCTTAATCGTCCAAACTCGGCAAATCGTTGTAATTCCCTAACCTGCATACAATGAGCGTTTACACAATGCCTGAAAATATGCCACAGCCCTATAACTACAAGTAAAAAAATACCGTTCGCAACCATTGTGTCTTCTTTTTGGTCGAATACTAAGGGTTGGTGTTGAATGGCTGAGGACACCATCTTTAAGCAGGCAAATAAAGCCAAGCTAAAGAACAGGCTATTGACGATAAACTCACGTTCTGTTGAGTTGCCGGTTCGCCGTAAGGGTTTGAAGAGTAACCAGTTTGTCGGCTGTAAGTGTAGTTTACGTCTGGGCGGGGTCATATCATAATTTGACTTCAAGCTTGTAGCCCAAACCATGCACAGTCATGATTAGCGATTTTTCAAAAGGCCGGTCAATCTTGTCGCGTAGATATTTAATATGTACGTCAACTGTATTTGTGAAGAGCTCACCGGCGCCTTGCCAGGCGTATCGGATCAAGGCCTCACGTGTAACTACTGAGCCTGCATTCTCCATTAGACACTCTAGCAATGCAAACTCTTTGCGTCTTAGGTTTATGGCTATGCCTTCACGACTTACTTGATATGTATTGCGGTCAAGCACCACCCCGCTTACAGATAATTGTCTCTCTGGACGAGGTTGTGGGGCATGAGTCCGGCTTATGACCCTTAAACGGGCTTTAAGCTCTCCGACACTAAAAGGTTTAGTCATGTAATCATTGGCACCAATGTTAAGCATCTTAACTTTTGATAAAACATTAGCATCACCCGTTAAGATTAATATCGGGATGTTAAGGTTTCGTTCGCATAATAATTGGCAAATCGTGACGCCAGACATATCTGGTAAATTTAGATCCAACACGACGATGTCATAATGTTCAAAGTCAATTTTATGTAGGGCCAGCTGTCCAGTAGGGGCGACGTCTACCTCATAGGTGCTTTGAAGAACCTGTGTCAGAGCACTAGATATACTATAATCATCTTCGACCAGTAGGATTTTGGGCTGTAACTGCATGCTCCTCATCATTACACATAAACATTAAAAAACTATTAAATAGCACCTTTTTGAAATCTTAGCACAATGTGTTAAAGATGTCTAGACTAAAATTCAGAGAGCAAGCCAATTACTTTAAAGGGGCGTTTAAACTGAATAAGTTTGGTCGGCTACTTAAATAATGGTTTCGAAGCGGTTTTGGACTTCGGGCCAGTTAACTACGTGCCACCAGGCTTTAATGTAGTCGCCGCGTTTGTATGTATAGTCCAGATAGTAAGCGTGTTCCCAGACGTCGAGACCCAGGATAGGCTCGGGGTCGCTAGTGGTCAGGGGTGAATCCTGGTTTGGTGTGGTGATTATAGACAGATCGGGTTGCAGCCAGGCCCAGCCGCTGCCAAAGACGCCAAGAGCTTTATCGCCGAAGACATCCATAAAGCCCTGAAAGTCACCATATTTTTGCTTAAGAGCGTCCGCCAGTTTGCCGGTGGGTTCGCTGCCGCCAGCCGGTGACATAAACTTCCAGAAATGCGTGTGGTTGTAGTGCCCGCCGCCATGGTTGCGCACAGTATTTCGCACGGCTTCCGGCACGCTATCCAGGTTACTGATTAACTCTTCTACGGTTTTATCTTGCAGTTCAGGCGCTTTTTCGATAGCGCCATTGAGTTTGTCAACATAAGTTTGATGGTGTTTACTATGGTGCAGCTCCATAATGTCTTTGCTGATGTATTTTCCAAGGGCATCATAACTATATGGCAGATCCGGCAGTGTAAACATAAATTTTCTCCGTCTTATGTGCTTCTATACATTGTAAACCCGTATGTATGGTTCGTCGACCCCGCCGTTATAATAAAAAGTTTAATCAACAAACCTCATCAGTTCCGGCCACATGGTTTCCGTTTCATCCCGGCCGATTATGTTAATAAGGGCAGGCAAGTCTTTAATAACCAGCCGATGACGGCGATCATAGCCAATAATGTTTTTTCTTTGCAAGCGGCCCAGTGAGCGGCCAAATGTCTCGCGGGTCATATTGATGGAGTGTGCTAGGTCTTCATGCGTAATAGTGGCGTTGATAACCAGGTGGTCGTCAGTTTTAAGACCGAAACGATTAGCCAGGCCCAGTAACCGGTAAGTGCAGCGTTCACGGGCGTCGGAATATAAAAGATTGTCAATGCGACCGGCGTAGAGGCGGTAGCGGTCCACCATTTCTTCCAGCAACTCAAACATCACATCGCGATTATTGCTGATAAATTCTATGAAAGTTTCGTGCGGCACCAGCCAGATCTTAGTGGGTTCAAGCGTTTCGTAGTATACATTGCGCATAAAGCCGCGAAAGGTCCAGATCATCGGGAAGAAATCATCCGGCCCGAAGAAGTGGTGTACATGTTCGTCGGCCTGTTTGGTCAGCGAGTAAATTTTGATCATACCACTCCCTATGAGATAGACGCCTCTGGGAGTATCATTGGCGCGCAGAATGATTTCATTTTTCTGGTAATCCAGCTGCTTGCCACTGTGAAACATGGCCTTTAGCTTTTTAGACTTTGCGCCGTCAGGCATAAGTTTATCCGCCCTGTTACGTTGTCAGTATATACCGCATGCCTGTAGCGGGGCAATATCGCCGGAATTTTGAGATGGTACGCTCCCGGTTGTATACTAATAACATCATAATGCAGGATATAGATAAGCTTCAGAAGTACGTGCGGGCGGCGAATTATTTGTCGGTTGCTCAGATCTACCTACAGGATAACTTCCTATTGGAACGGCCACTTCGCTCCGATGACATCAAGCCCAAGTTGGTCGGACATTGGGGAACTTGTCCTGGCATCAACTTTGTCTATGCACATCTGAATTATTTAGTTAAAAAACATCGGCAATCAGCGATTTTTATACTTGGTCCCGGCCACGGTATGTCGGCACTGCAGGCTAATTTACTGATGGAGGGGACACTGGAGCAGTATTACGAAAAAGCGACCCGCGATGAGGATGGCATTGCTTATATTTCTAAACAGTATACCTGGCCCTATGGCTTTTCAAGCCACTGTAGCCCTGAAGTTCCTGGCGCAATCCTAGAAGGTGGCGAACTCGGCTATTCACTGGCATCGGCATACGGCGCCGTGCTGGACAATCCTGATCTGATCGCTGCCTGCTTAATCGGTGATGGTGAGGCGGAAACTGGTGCGATTGCCGCAGCCTGGCATATCAACAAGCTTGTTGATCCGGCAGTGAACGGTGCGGTGTTGCCGATTATTCATGTCAACGGTTATAAAATTTCCGGCCCAACTGTGTATGGTCGTATGAGTAATCAGGAACTCACGGATCTGTTCAGCGGTTATGGGCATGAAGCCTTCTTTATCGAGGGCGAAAATCTAGACGAGCAAATGGTAACTACGCTCGAAACAGCTTACCAGCGCATCAAAGCTATTCAGGAGGCAGCCCGGGGTAATAATCCGCCTTTCAAACCGCGGTTCCCAGTCATTATTATGCGTACACCGAAAGGCATGACCACTGTTAAGGAACTGCGCGGTCAGAAAATTGAGGGCACCATTTTGTCTCATCAAGTGGTCATGCCGACGGTTCGCGGCGACCAAGAAGAATTGACCGCCCTTGAAGCATGGCTTAGGTCGTACCATTTTGAAGAGCTGTTCGAAAGGCAAACCGGATTTTCCGAAGACATCTTGGAAGTAGTGCCGGACAAAGAGTTTTTAATCGGTAATAATTCGCATGTCTTTGGTAAAACTTATCGGCCGCTTGTGCTGCCGCCTGCCACAAGTCTGGAAAAGTCGCTCAATCAACCGGGCGAGATCCAGTCCAATGCTATGCGCATGGCTGGCTTGTATCTGCGAGAGATTTTTGATCTTAATAAAGAGTTTAATAATTTCCGTCTAATGTCTCCCGACGAGACGTACTCCAACCGACTGGATAATGTCTTTGAGGTAACCGGCCGAGCCTGGGTCTGGCCGCATGACGAAGGAGACAAAGATATTACCCGTGACGGCAGGGTCATGGAAATACTGTCGGAGCACGTCATGCATGGTTTGGCGCAAGGATACTTACTGACCGGCCGTCACGCGGCACTGACAACTTACGAAGCTTTTGCGCAGATTTTTGCCAGCATGGCGCATACCTATCAGAAATTCTTAAAGTATGTCATCAAAATGCCATGGCGAGGGGATCTACCGTCGTTTAATTATTTACTAACTTCAACAGTTTGGCGCCAGGAACGTGACGGTTACTCGCACCAGAATCCTGGCTTCATCTCCGGTATGCTGGAAAAGCACAATGATTTCGTGAAATGCTATTTTCCGGTTGATGACAACAGCATGCTGGCTACGCTGGAGGAAACCTTTGGCTCCAAAAATCAGATGAATATTATCACGGCCGGCAAAACGCCTGAACCGCGCTGGTTAAATTATGAACAGGCTAAGGCGGCGCTGGTCGACGGTCTCAGCGTCTGGGATTTCGCCAGCGACAAGAACCCACATATAGTGCTAGTCGGCGTCGGCGACTACGTGACCAAGGAAGCCTTGGCGGCCATTGAACTTATTAAGCAGGATGCTCCGGAAATTAGAGTTCGCTTTGTCAACATTCTCCGTTTGCAGAGCCGGTCGGGTCTCAATGAGGAGAACCAACCGCAAATTCCGAACGCCGAAAAATACTTCACGATCGACAAACCAGTGATAGTTAATTTCCACGGTTATCCGGAAGCCATGAAAAACATTCTCTTTGATGTTAAGAATCCGCGGCGTTTTTCAGTCCATGGCTATCGGGAGGAAGGCGGCACGACCACGCCATTCGATTTACAGGTGCGCAACCATACTGATCGCTACCATGTGGCTATGGAAATCATCGAGACTGCCCACAGGGAAGGGGTAGTCGACGAAACCAAGCAGCAGCAGTTGACGGCTAGCTGGCAGAAAAAGCTAACTAATCATAACGACTACATTAAACGAGTCGGCGCCGATCCGGCCGACATCGAAAATTGGCAATGGGCCAGCGTGGCGCCGCTAACTGCCGATCCGGCCGCAGTCGAACACAGTGCTATCTTAAAAGAAGCCCGCACTTTGGCGTTCATTGGTTTATCGGACAACCCCGAGCGGCATAGTTACCGGGTGGCCAGCTATTTTCAGGACAAAGGCTACAGGATTATTCCTATCAATCCCAAAATAGACGAAACGCTTGGCGAGAAGGCTTATGATAGCTTGTTAGAGATTCCGCCTTCGGTGCACATAGATATCGTTGATATTTTTCGGAAGCCAGATGAGGTTTTGCCGCACATGCGCGAAATCGTCGAGCGCGGCAGTATTCGCACAGTTTGGCTGGCCGAAGGCGCCAACAGCCACGAAGCCGAGGAATTTGCCGAAGATTACGGACTGTCGATGATAACTAACCAATGTATTATGAAAGTAGACCTAGGCGACGGGCACCATGATGATCATAACCACGAGGAGGACTTCTAATGAGCGGCCAACCATCCATAATTTCCAAGAATGATAAGACGCCAGCTGTTCTGCCCAACTTGGCTGATTATGAAGCTGTCCGGGCCGAGTTTTCCTGGGAGAGAGCTGCTAAAGATGAGATCGACTATTTTGATGACGGCACCCTAAACATAGCTTATAACTGCGTTGATCGGCACGCCGAGAGCCAGCGCAGAGATAAGACTGCCTTACTTTACGAGAGTGCTACGGGCGATAAAGAGAGCTACAACTTCGGCGAGCTGAAGGAATTAACCAATAAGTTTGCTAATGTACTGACTACTCAGGATGTATCCAAAGGCGATCGGATATTTATATTCTTGCCGACGATCCCGGAGCGTTATGTGGCTTTTCTAGGTATTTTGAAGCTGGGTGCTATTGCCGGCACCATGTTCGCGGCTTTCCAGGAAATGGCGCTATTAGACCGCCTGGCCGATAGCGAGGCAAGCATGGTGATTACCAATGCTGACCTTTACCCCCGCATTAAAAATATTCAAAAAGATCTGCCGAATTTAAGAAAAATTATAATTGTAGAACGCGGCTCTGCTGAACAACCTAAGGCCGCGGACGTCATCTACTATGACCAGGAAATGGCCAAAGCCAGCAGTGAATTTGAGATAGCCCACATGGAAAAAGACGAGTATTCTTACATGTTGTACACGTCCGGCACCACCGGCAAGCCCAAAGGCGTGGTCCATGCCCATAACGACATACTGCAGGCTATCGTCAGCACTAAATATGTGCTAGACATTAAGGAAAACGATATTTACTGGTGCACAGCTGACCTGGGCTGGGTTACCGGGGTAGTTTACGGCGTGCTAGGTATCTGGGGATTAGGTGGCACATCGGTAATTTATGAAGGCCGTTTCAGTCCGGAGAATTGGTATAAAGTTTTGCAGGATTACAAAGTAACGGTCTGGTACTCGGCACCCACGGCTATCCGTATGTTGATGGGCTCGCCGGTGAATCCTAAAGATTACGACCTATCGTCTCTGCGCCACCTATGCAGTGTAGGCGAGCCGCTGAATCCTGAGGCAATCTGGTGGGGGTTGGAAGCCTATGGTCTGCCGTTTCACGATACCTGGTGGCAGACTGAACTGGGAGCCATCAGCATTACTAATTACCCGGCGTTAGACATTAAACCCGGCTCTATGGGTAAACCATTGCCCGGTATAGAAGCGGCGATTATCGATGGTGATGGGCAGCCAGTGCCGATTGGCGAAGAAGGTAATCTGGCTCTCAAAGCTTCGACTGTTTCCTCTATGATGAAAACTATCTGGCATAACCACGAGAAATTTGACTCATACTTTGTAGGCGAGAATTCTGAATGGTATGTATCCGGTGATCAAGCGATGCAGGACAAAGACGGCTATTTCTGGTTTTTTGGACGGGTTGATGACGTAATCCTAACGGCTGGCGAACGAATCGGACCGTTTGAGGTAGAAAGTGCTCTGGTGGCCTACCCGGACGTTATAGAAGCGGCTGTTATTGGCAAGCCGGACGAGGTACGTGGTGAAATCATTAAGGCTTTCGTGGTCGTTAAACCGGGCGTCACCCAAGATGATGAACTTAAACAAAAGCTAGTTCTGCATGTCAAAAAGCACCTGGCCGGTCATGCTTATCCCCGTGAGATCGCATTTGTTGATAAAGTGCCCAAAACCCGTTCCGGCAAAATTATGCGCCGGGTCTTGAAGGCCCAGGAACTGGGCTTGCCGATCGGCGACACTTCTACGCTTGAAAATTATTAGGATAGGATTATAAACGAGTATGGGCAGAGAACTTTTCGGCACTGATGGTATCCGCGGCCCTGCCGGGCAGTACCCGTTAGATGAAGCGGGAGTGTGCCAGATTGGTAAAGCCATAGCTACAAAATTTGCCAAGCCTGGCCAGCGCATCCTGGTGGGCTGCGACCCTCGGCAATCTTCGCCCCAACTGGAAGCTGCCCTGACATCTGGTATAACGGATATGGGGGTAGACGTGGACCTGGTAGGTGTCATTCCAACTCCCGGCCTGGCCTATCTGACCATTTCTGCCGGGGTACAGGCCGGCGTGATGATCACTGCCAGCCATAACGCCTATACAGACAATGGTATCAAAGTTTTCACCCCTGAGGGAGACAAACTTGATGATAGAACCGAAGTCGAGCTCAATAAACTGATTGACAGTGATCTGTCAGGATCAGGCCAGGGAGACTCAGTTGATGCAGCGGAGCTGGCAGGTGACTACGAAGCATTTCTCATCTCGACGATTGAAGGCAACCAATTTGGTGACTGGAAATTGGCAGTGGATTGTGCCAATGGTGCCACTAGCTTTATCGCCCCACGTCTTTTTGAACGGCTTAAAGCCAGTATAGTACCTCTGTTTAGCCAGCCTGACGGTGTAAATATCAACCAAGGGTGCGGAGCGACTGATACCAGTGTTTTACAGCAGACAGTCAAAGAGCAAGATCTGGACGCCGGCGTGGCTTTTGATGGCGATGGCGACCGTGTAGTAATAATTGACGAACAGGGCCGGGCTCTGACTGGTGATCACATTCTGTATATATTGGCTGTGTGCCGTAAGATACCGGGTGTTGTGGCTACCATTATGAGTAATATGGGTTTGGAAACGGCCTTGCAGCAGCAGAACATATCTTTACATCGCACGGCGGTAGGCGATCGTTACGTATTAGAAGGCTTAAAGCAAACCGGCTTTAATCTAGGCGGCGAGCAGAGCGGACATATAATTTTGCCGGACTATACTAATACCGGTGATGGCCTAATGGTGGCCTTACAAGTTCTTAAAGAAGTAAAAAGGTCGCCTAAAAGCTTGGGGGAGTGGTATGACGATTTGGAACTTTTGCCCCAGTCTCTGGTAAACATTCCTATAATCGACAAGTCATTACTGGATACCCCGGAAATACGATCTTTTATAACTAAGAAGTCTGAAGAGTTGAAGGGCACGGGAAGGTTACTTATCCGGCCATCTGGTACCGAATCGCTAGCGCGAGTGATGGTAGAAGCCCCTGATGCTTCGGAAGTGGCTAACCAAATTACTGCCGAATTGCAAGCATTATTAAACGATAAAGGTGCAGCGTGAAACCGTTTCCCACTACTTTTGCGGAGGTTACCCAGCCCTTATCCGAGTTGCTTACTGACACGGCGGATAAAGATTTGCTTCGGCAGCTGATCGTCAAAAACTATGAAGTTCACCTTGGTTTAACTCCTGAGTTTGTGGATGCCATAACTGAAACTGCCAGGCAGCCTTCCATACGTGAGTATTGCGCCCGAGACGGCTCTGAGCGGTTTAAAAATCGTGAATCCGCAGAATGCTGGCTTGCCAAAGGCCGGGCTGTTTTCCTGTTATTCAGGCGAACTAATGGCAGTGATGACTTGCATCTCGCAGGCTATGGCTGGGCCGGCCGGGCCGCCAGCCCGCACGTTCCGGGTGGTGAAACCACCTTTGCACTTCGCGTAAGTGAGACTGATCAAGGACATGGCCTGGCCGTTCCCTTCGCAAAACTTATTATTAGTGCTACGTCAGCTCTCTACGGTGCGCCACATATTTGGCTGGAAACCTGGGCATCAAACACCGGTGCCGTCCACATCTATCACAAACTTGGTTTTAAAACAGTAGCCCAAAAGGTTGGGCAGCGTCTTAAACCGGACGGCTCAACTGTGTCCGACACGCGCCTCTACATGACCCAACCCGTTGACTTGCCAAAGTAATTGTTTAATCCGCCAAACATAACACTTTGCATGAAGCGTTTTTCTTTTTACTCATGCTTGCGGGCAAAATTCAAAGGTAGCAATAGAACTAAATAAAATGGTATAATTATATAAGTGCTTTGAAAACATACATACTATTACTTAAACACAAAATTCATTGGCTGCACCTTGCTGCTTTTGTTGTTATTATAGGGGCATTCACCTCAGTTACTTTACAACAATACGCGTCACAGGTGTTTTACGCCAATAGTTATGCTATAACCGGGCAAGCCGTAGCAGTACGGCCTCCTTCTAGTGTTAGTGTTCGCAAACATACAAACTCTAATAGTTCATATAATAATCGTACAGCCACAAATTTAGCTCAAAATATCCCAACGACTAATAAACAATCGCCGCCTGTTGTTTCCACTCCATCAGCTACAACCCAAGTAGTTAAACCAAAAATAACTAATCAAGCTGCTCCAGCTTCACCACCAAGCTCCACTCCTACGCCAGCCTCTTCTGTACCACCAGCTGGAGGGCCGGTAAATGATATAGCAACTGAGACAATCTGTCCGGGTCAGTCGTCGATAGCTAACACCACTTTGGTATTGGTCTGCATGACAACTTACGCCAGAACCCAGCACAGCATGGGCGGTGTTAGCAGTAACGGTTCTCTGATGGCAGCAGCAACGGCAAAAGTTCAGGATATGCTTACCTGCGGCTACTCTCACACCGCTTGCGAGCGTTCTTTTAATTATTGGTTTGCCGTTAAAGGCTATGTAGGCAGATGCAGTGCTGAAAATATTGCCCAAGGCCAGCAAACACCAGGTGAAGTATTTATTGCCTGGATGAATTCATCGGGGCATAGAGCAAACATATTAAATGCTGTTTATCAGCATATAGGTGTAACCGTTGTCCCTAGCAATAGCGGGAATTTATGGGCCATGGAGCTTGGCGGCTGCTAACAGTTGTACCAAATATTTACCGGAAAACTATGGTGCGCTGGTTGTGGAGGATGATCCGATGTTGTAAAAACGCGGCGGTTGCTTTTAGAAGAACTCTTCTCTCGATATCTTGGCCAGCTTGGATCATGTCATTAACCGAGTACTGATGCGTTACCGGTAAAACCTCTTGGGCAATAATCGCCCCTGCGTCTAACTCGGCGGTAACGTAGTGAGCCGTAGCTCCAATTACTTTTACGCCGTGTTCCCAAGCCTGGTGATAGGGCTTCGAGCCTTTAAACGCCGGCAGAAAACCATGATGAATATTAATAATGCCTTCAGGAAACTGGTCAACAAAGTTAGCCGACAGTATCTTCATAAAGCGGGCGAGAATGATAACATCAATGCTGGACTTATGAATATAGCTAAGGATTTTTTGCTCGGCTTCGGATTGGTTGTCGTTTTCATACGGAACATAATGAAACGGTATATTGTACTGGCCCGCCAGCTCAGACAATTTTTGCTGATTGCTGATTATCAGGGGAATCTCGCATTGGAGCTGGCCCGTTTGCTGCCGTATAAGTATTTCCTGAAGACAGGCGGCCTCAGTGCTTACCAGAAGGGCAAGCCTTACCGGTCTCGTAAAATTATATATGCCTAGCCGGGCTTCTAGTTTGGACGATAAATGTTCAAGCTCTTTTTTAAGCTCCTGCTGGGTAATATTAAGTTTGTCACAGTCGGCACTAATACGCATGAAGAACCAGTTTGTTTCCGTATGTTCCTCTAACGAAAGTATATTGGCATTAGTACGAAAAAGTATTCCGCTATACTGAGCCACTATGCCCGGCTGGTCAGGACAAGAAATGAGCAAAATAATCTGCATGATTGCATTATAACGGAATTATTCTATTAAATTCAAAAATCCGCTTTAATAATGGCCGAGATATGTTTAAAGCTCTCTGATATGATGGTCTCATGAATATCGCTCTGGCTACTTCTCAGAATTTTCCGAACGGTTATCACGACACTGAGCAATTGCTTAATGAATGTAAATCCAAAGACCACAACGCCTCATTACAAGTATGGGATTCATATTCGGTAGATTGGAGTTCATTTGATATTGTCTTTCTGCATACCCCGTGGGACTATACTCAAAAATATCAGCAATTTTTGCAGTGGTGTGAAGTAGTCTCCAAACAATCCCACTTAATCAATCCTTACTCCGTAGTGCGGTGGAATACCAGCAAAACTTATCTATTTGATTTACAAAAAGCCGGAATTACCATTCCTGCTACAAAACTTTATCCCAAAGAGTCTCTCAACTTTGATTATACATCTGACTTTCTAACTGCAGTTAAATGCGGGGTAGTGGTTAAGCCAGTCATAGATGTGGGCGGTAAAAATGCCCATAGGTTTGACTCACTTGATGAAGCTCTCAATGCTGATGTTACAGAGGAGCTACATAAACGTTTTGATTTACTCGTACAAGCCTACGATCCACGGGTAAAAACAGAGGGCGAATACTCAGTGATATATATCGGGGGTAAACCGAGTCATTGTATCCTCAAGAAACCTGCTGCCGGAGAGTTCCGCGTACAGGATATTCATGGCGGTAGTGTGGAATCGGTGGAGCTCACAGATACCATAGCTAGTTTTGGTCAATCTATACTAAGGTCTATTGCTGGAAAACCAGCGTATGCCCGCATTGATTTTATCGGAGCAGAAAACCCCTCGCTCATTGAGCTGGAACTGATTGAGCCAGAACTATTCTTACGATTCTCGACTCATGCTTATAGGTTACTTGTTGACGCGCTAGTAAATCATTTGCGAACTAATACTAAGTAGCCCCTTCGAAGATTCTCATCTATATCTCACTATGGCCATCGAACCTCGGGGCTGTAGGCTTCCAGTATTTCGGCGTAGGGTGTTTTGTCGGTGCTGACCAGGACTGATACTGAGACAACAGTGGAATACTTTTTATTGTCAGAGTCCTCGCTTATGATGTCAGGGAAAATATTACGATAGACAGCTTTAGTCTCGCGCATAAATTTAACGCCATGGTCACGGAAGGCTTTGCCCATAGATTTGCCATCCAGAATTTCACGATGCACAGCGTCAAATTTATCTACGCCGGTCTTTATAAATGTAACAAATGATAGTTCTAAAAGTTTGCCGCTTAGTTTAGACTTCGTGCAGATAATTCGTGTAGTATCTGACTGATAAAGTATTTTCAATTCTGTTGGTCCGAATTGCTGTTCCAGAATGTCACTGGAAAGATTATTCGTCATCAGAAGAAGTGCGTAAGGCCGCTATATAAAGCCGTGCCAGCAGCAACTTCCAGTCCGATGCCGATACTGCCCAGAATTAAGCCAATTATGATGAATAAGCTGTCTTCCAGAATAAGCCCTAACGAGATAACTACTACGCCTAGAGCCGGAAGCGTATCAAGGCCGGAAAAAGGCGGGGCTACAAAAGCCGCGACCGTAAAGATTAACACGACAACGCCGATGGTGGACAAGACAGGCGTGTGAGCCAGCAGGCTGCCGAGCCTGCGCCGTGATAAACGTTCAAACCACTTAATAATGCCTATCAGACGTGCGCCGCCTTTGCCCTTGCCAAATTTGCCAATGTCAACTTTCAGCCAACGAGTCGGTAACCAAATAGTTTTACGGCCGACAATCAGCTCCAAGCAAACTAACATAGCAATTAGTTCAGTTACGTGAGTAATGCCGCCAGTCGGTATAGGCAAAGCCGGCAGAGCCAGCATCAGTAAAAAGATAATCGCGAAGGACTTTTCGGCAAATACGTGGATCAAGCCTGCTAAAGAAGTATCTTTACCTGTCTTCAACCAATTTTCTAATACTTTGCTAAAGGGCGCAGATGATTTAGAGCTAAGATGTTTAGTCATGACGCCATTATAGCTGTTATAGTTGTAAACAATGAAATTAGATCCTCCTGTAATAGTTAGTGGCATCGTGACCAAGTTTAAGGGTAATGGCCGCAAGTTGGGTTATCCGACAGCTAACCTAATTACTAAAACCGAGCTGAAAGATGGGGTTTACTTTGGTTTCGCCGGCCTGGCAGATTGGTCAAACCACCCAGCTATCATTTTCATTGGCGTACCAACGACTTTGGGTGATAACGAGCGCCGTGTAGAAGCTTACTTGTTGGATATCCCAGACAAAGATTATTACGGCCAGGAATTGAGCTTAAACATTCAATACTATCATCGTCCCAACCAGACTTTTGAGAATGTTGATGAACTTCTAAAAGTCATGCATGACGATGAAGCCCGTGCGCGGCAATGGTTCGCCTCTTTAAACTAAGAGCTTAAATAATTTAAGCCAGGCACAACGTTACCGAATCCATCCTATAGCGATGATAGCTATAAAAGGTGCAAAAAAGGGTAGTCCAACCAAGAACATAATTAGATAGAAGCCTAACTCACCTTCATCAAGGTGAAGTTTCTGCGTAATACGAGTTGCTAAATTCAGCGCGGCACCCAAATAATTAGTCTTTAGTACCACGTAATTCATTATGTATTGCAGCTCTATAGCTATTACCAGGATTACGTTTTTTAACGCGGAGCTATTATCATAAAAATCTAGTGCTGCTATAAACAGCGTCATTATTGAGAATAAAGTTGCAACGGCACGTATTGTTAACTGGGTTACAGAAACTTCTTTAACAGACGATGTATTTCTAGGTAAAAAATAAGAGGCTGATCCAATTACGATAAGCCACAAGTGTATAGGCGGTATCACAACGCCGGGAGCAACTGATGGCTTAAAAATGGATAACATTTCGGCTATAACAATTAGAAACCAGCAGAACATCAAAACAGGCAATGCCAGTATTTTAAAGATCAGCCAACTCTTACTGTGAAAAATACGATTGGCGGCTTGGACCAACTGCCACGTAAACATAATTGCCAAGACAATGCTAAGCGTTACGAAAGCTTCGTAGCCATTACTGCCATATATAAAGGCCAGGAGAATATTGGCTACAGCTACTATAGTGACAAAATAAATACTTTTTGACGTGTCAAGAAACATAGTTAGACTCTTCCTGTTAGTTCTAGTAGCGGTAGTGGTCGGCTTTGTATGGACCGTCAACCGGTAAATCCAGATAGGCCGCCTGTCCTTGAGTCAGTTTAGTGAGATGCCCGTTAAGGGCAGTGACATGCACGGCGGCTACCTTTTCATCAAGTTCTTTAGGTAAACGGTAAACACCGATTTCGTAAGGTTTGGTGTAAAGCTCGATCTGACCCAATACCTGGTTAGAAAAAGAATTGGACATTACAAATGATGGGTGCCCTGTGGCATTACCCAGATTAACCAGCCGGCCTTCCGACAGCACAATTAGCCGCTGACCGCCCGGCATTATGTACAAGTCTACCAGCGGTTTAATAGTTTCTTTTTTGATACCTTTTAGCTTATTAAGCTGTTGGATCTGGATCTCGTGGTCAAAGTGGCCGATATTGCAGACGATGGCTGTGTCTTTCATAGCTTTCATATGTTTTAGGGTAATAATGTCTTTACAGCCCGTGGCAGTTACAAAGATGTCGGCGACAGGAGCGGCTTCATCCATGGTAACGACTTCATAACCCTCCATTAAGGCTTGCAAGGCGCAAATAGGGTCTATCTCTGTAATCAGCACCCGGCAACCAAAAGCTCTCAAAGACTGAGCGCTGCCTTTACCGACGTCGCCGTAACCGGCCACCACGGCGACTTTGCCGGCTACCATTACATCTGTGGCGCGTTTAATGCCATCCATCAGCGATTCACGGCAACCATACAGGTTATCGAACTTGGATTTGGTAACGCTGTCGTTGATATTGATCGCCGGGATTTTAAGCCTTCCTTCCTTTAAGTACTGGTGTAGTTGCATAACACCAGTGGTTGTCTCTTCGGAGACACCTTTGATTTCGCTTAGCAATTCCGGATGCTTGTCATGCACTAAACCGGTCAGGTCGCCGCCGTCATCCAGCAGCATATTAGGGCCTGTGCCATCAGGGAAAAGCAGAGTTTGCTCCACGCACCACCAATACTCTTTTTCGCTTTCACCTTTCCAGGCGAATACCGGCGTGCCGGCTTTGGCTATGGCCGCAGCAGCATGATCCTGTGTAGAAAATATATTACAAGAAGACCAGCGGACGTCGGCACCCAGATCTTGCAAGGTCTCAATCAGCACGGCAGTTTGGATGGTCATGTGGATTGAACCGGCGATACGCGCTCCCGCTAAAGGTTTTGTTTTACCGTATTCCTGACGCAAAGCCATCAGTCCCGGCATTTCTTTCTCGGCCAGAGTTATCTCTGCCCTGCCAAAGTCGGCCAGCTTAATATCTTTAACTTTATAATCCTTATTATCTTTAGACATGTTTACAACTCTATTTCTTCATTAAAATTTTCTTGATAACGGCTTAGTATCTCCTGCCTGGATAACACGTGCTGCGTACCATGCTGCTCAATAATTAATGAGGCCATCGCCGCGCCCAATTGCCCGCAAATGAGCAAGTCCCATTGTCGCAAGTATCCATATAAAAAGCCAGCGCGGTAAGCGTCGCCCGCACCGGTTGGATCAATTACTTGCTTAGGTTTGGCAATACCCACATTTATTGGCGAGTCTACTTTTTTACCCTCAATAATCGAGCCATCTTTGCCAAGAGTGGTGATGAGCAGCGACACCTGAGTTGGTAACTCGGTTTGAGAAATGCTAACTCTATCACACAGCACGCTGCGTTCATAATCATTTAATAGAACAATCTCGGCTGCGGCCACGCCTGCTTGTAAATCAGTTGAATCGCTGGAAACCTGTTGCCCGGGGTCATAGACCAATCTTAGTTTGTAAAGTTGACATTCTTTAACCTGACGGTTCATAGCAGCCGGGTCATGAGCCGAAATCATCACCACGGCGTTTTTACCTTGCCACGGTTTAAAACTTAAAGACATGCTGTCAGCCATAGCTCCCGGATAAAAACCGCCGACCTGGCTGTCCTCGCTATCTGTAATAACGTTAAAAGAAGCGGTAGGCAACTGGCTGAAGTAAATGTACGATGTATCAACCCCAAGCTCAGCTAAACTACTGATATAATTTTGGGCATCTGCTCCGACTGAACCCAATAGAACCGGCTGCTCTCCCAGCAGCGCCAGGTTACTGGTAATGTTAGCACCTATGCCGCCCCTTGTATCTTCAAGCTTGTCAAGGAGTGTACTGAGCGAAAGAACATGAAGCTTATCAGGTTTGATCAAGTCTCTATATCGTCCCGAAAAGTTCATAATACGGTCGATAGCTATAGAACCACAGACAATAATTTTAGGAAGTTCAGGTTTAGGCATGCTGCTCCAGTATATTTGTCTAGTATGAACAGAGTCAAGACGACATTTAAGGCAAGTGCTGGCCGCCTGTTACACCTAGGACTTCAGCAGTCACAAAGCTAGATTCCTGAGAGGCGAAGAATACATAAGCCGGCGCTACCTCAGCCGGAATCAGCACCGGTTACTAAAGCTTTCCTTCTGTAAAATTTTTCATTTTTTGATGTCAGAGTTCTTAAAAGGCTTGCCCGTGTGATCTACCAAAAAGAGTAACTACCTAAAGTAGAGTCTTTTTCGGTTTTAGAATCTACTTGCGTACACTACTTTTTACATTAAAGCCAGTATCTATTAATACAAGTTGACTTAGTTACACTTTAGTTGTATCATTTTAGATATGAATGATTCCGTGGAGCCAGGACAGACGACTATCTTTGATCAAACTGCTCCCGTAAAGCCTATGCAACCGCAGGGCGAAGATCCGGCCCTTCCAGATAGATCGGCTAAACCAATTTTATATTCCCGGTTAGACTCATCGCCGTGGACACGACCTTTGGATCGTATCCGTCGGCCGGCGCCAAGCCAAGATGATGGCTCGGACTTGAGCGACTTGATTAAAGACCTCAATTTTGGCCTAGATGACATAACGGCTGATGAGGATAAGCAGGAGCAAGCTCAAGCTACTAAGCCAGTGCCGGATGAGCCACCCATGGCTTCAGTGGCAGAGGTCCCCTCACCTATAAAAGTACAAAAATTAACTCGCTCCCAGCCAGTTGCTATGGCGGAAGCTACAACGAACGTACCTAAAAGCCGTCGCTTGTCTATCTTTAATATCTTTTTACTCATGGTGGTCGTGGGTGCCAGCATGGGAGCGGGGTACATGTTATCAAGCTATCCACCTCCGACCCATTCCGCTGCTCCGTCGGTGGTTAATTATCAAACGGAGGCTGAATGGCAAAAAGCCCAAGCCCAATGGGAGTGTACGCTGAGGCAGTATCAGGCTAAGCAACAGCCAGCCAGTAATAATAAATCGAAGGAGATAACATGCGCAAATTAACAATATTCATTACGACCGGTCTAATTGTTCTTGGCTTTGCCGTGGCAGTGGACTCGTACCATACTCGGGCAGTGGCAACGCCAACGACAACCCTACAGGACCGTCAGAAGCAATTATCTGATTGGCAAGCTAATCTCAAACGGTGGGAGGCCCAAACCCCGAAAGACACTAAATCCAAGGCTGCAACCACTCAGACCGATAGTCAAGGGCAAGGTGCGGACGTACTGCCGAATACCGGCCCTGGCCAAACTATCAGCTTGTTCGTGGGTACCACGATACTTGGCGGGCTAAGCCACTTCCTAATCAGCCGCCGCAGCCGTCACCAACGCATTTAAGAGATAAGGATCATGACAGTAAGCATAACAATTATATAATACAACTTTATTTACATTCAGAATATATTGTGATAAGGTAGAATTATAAAGGAGTTATCATGATTCAATATAAGATCGATACCAAGCCAGTTAACGCGGCCAATACCCACATCAAAGATATGTCCGGTGTGCTAAAAGAAATCGCCACAACCTATAAATTGCTATTGGAAGCTACTGAGGAACAGAAGGCGGCTCTCAGTTCGCCCAGTATTGACGCATTCCGCCGCGAACTCCAACAGTTACTGGGTCAGGGCGTCAGTATGGCTCAAGTTATATCAGATTATTCAGAAAAATTAGTGGTTGTCAGCGAACAAGCCAGTAAGCATCTGACTGCTTTTGAAGAGCATTTTAGTACCGCTTTGCAAAAACATACGCAAAACAATAATCGCTTAAAGTAAACAATTTAGAAGTACGTCAACTGCGCGATATCGATAGCTGGTTATTTTGAAGTTTTTCGCCGCCGGTTTTTAGCAAGTATCTTCTCTTTATCTTTCTCGAGGTCTTTTTCGCTCTCATTTTCGGCATCCAGTAGCTCTTCGCGGTAAACGCCAAGTTTTTCCATGATGGTATCCAATTTGATATTCAGAGCAAGAGTGTCGCGGTTTTGGGTGTTTTGGATAATAAATACCATCAAAAAAGTAACAATGGTAGTACCGGTATTAATAACTAACTGCCAGGTGTCGGAAAAATTAAGTAAAGGTCCCGTGCACGCCCAAATAACTAGTATTAACAGGGTTATAATGAAGACCCAGGCTTTACCCAGTACGGTTGAGGTGTTAGAGGTAAATCTCGAAAAAACATCTGGTCTCTTATCTCGTTTCATATATCACTCCTTGGCTTATAGTTACTTTTAAATAATTATTCACTTTTAAAAATTTATTACAACCATAAGCATTACCGGTTATATAAAATTGTCTAAGATTACAAAAACGTATAGTAGCTACTGCTAGAACCGATTCCATAAGTGTTGGTTGGTAATTTCGTGGTGGTAGATTATCTCAGCTTCTTTGATAGCGTTACCGAGCTCCGAGGGACTGCGGTTGCTTGCTGTCACTTTGTAAGACAGATATTTTTGCTTGCTGGATTCACCAAGAATGCGGCCGATATAATCGCTGCCTTTGAAAATACGGATGGCATCGTTGATAGTACCTGGCAGGAAGCGCAGGCGGGGTCGTTTATTGTTGTCGGCTGCCGGTGCCGTGTCTTCAAGGCCGGTCTTTAAAATAGCCAGCAATGCCAGGTACGGATTAGTGTCCGGCGCAACCGAACGGATTTCGACGCGCGCTGTACGTTCATTAGCAAATGGAATGCGGATCATGGAGCCCCGGTCGTTGGCTGAAACTTTGATCTGGTTGGGAGCTTCAAAGTTCGGATCCAGCCGGCGATAGGCATTAACGCTCGAGTTGAACAGCAAACAGAGTTCCGGAGCGCGGTTGAGAATTCTGTCTACGAAGTCCCAGCCTATTTTGGACAAGCCGTCTTTGCCCTGACGGTCATAAAAGAGGTTTTTACCATTTTTACCTAAGGAAAAGTTGGTATGCATGCCGTTGCCATTGATGCCCTGAATGGGTTTGGGCAAAAACGTGGCCGTCATACCCATCTTCATAGCAATCTGCTGACATAGGAGTTTGTAAAGCTGGACTTGGTCGCAGGCCCGCACAACGTCTGTGTACGAGAAATTAATCTCGAACTGCGAGGGTGCCACTTCGGGATGATCTTTTTCGCTCTTGAATCCCATAGCGCGCAACGCTTCGGCAGTAGTATCTATGAAGCGACGCAGGCTATCAAGTGGTAGCGTGTGAAAATAGCCGCCGGTTGATACGAGCTTAAAGCCGACATTGCTGTCGTAATTCTGCTCCGCGTCCACATCTTTTAACAGGAATCCTTCAATCTCGGGCGCCATATAGGCTGTAAGGTCATCTTTGGCTTTCATGGCCTGGGTATATTTTTGCAACTGGGCCCTGAAGTCTGACGCGAAAGGCGACATATCGCGGTTGCAGACATTGGCAAAAAGAATGACTTTGCCGGGGCCGGAAATATCTGACGGTAAAAACGTCATACTCGTCCAGTCGATCTGCAAACGTAAGTCTGACTCATGGAGCTCGCTCAGCCCTTTTATGGATGAGCCGTCAAAAGACAAATTATCAAGTGAGCTTAAGAAAAATTTCTTGTCGTAGTCGAGCATATGCAGCCGGCCTTCTATATCGGAGAAGCAAACGGTAACTGCTTTGATGCGCTTCTCGCCCGTTAGGTATTTACAATGCTCCTTTTCGGCCAGCTTTGGATCAGTCAATTGGCGGGCTTTTAAGTTCATCTCCTCAAGTATGTCGTAGGGAAGCTCTAAAAAGTTTTTAAGAGAGGTGTTGTCCATATAATAGGTGCTCCTTAATTATCTTATTGCTTTCGCTTCAAATGGTGCGGTTTCCAGCTTATCGACGTCGTCCGTGAATATAATAATCCCATTACGCTATCATAGTAAAACAACAATATAAGAAGTGCAACAAATATATTAAGTGTTAAGATAATTAGACTTATTATTAAAAAATTACATCTAAAGTTTGGATACGTAAGGATTGTTAGTTATGTAAAATCGCCAGGGCACATCTTTTGCTTGGCTAATACCGACGCGGGTTGTTTGTATAATCCGCTCAGCAGGCAGTTTTCTTTGCTTAATAAGCTGTAGAGGCTGGCGATGAAGGTCGTGTCCATTTAATGCTCGATCTATAACCAAAGCTTGGCACAGTTTAGCTGGACCATTTGTCAGTTCTAGGCCGTTACGTCGATTGCGTTGAAGTGTCATATAGTCTTCGCCTTCAAGCGGCTCTACAGCCCTAATTAATACTGCTGCTCCATGTCTAGCCGGTCCTACTACAACGTTGCAGCAGTAGTGCATGCCGTAGGTAAAGTACACATATAAATAACCGGCCTTACCAAACATTACTTTCGTTCGCTGAGTCTGCCCATTATAGCTGTGACTGGCGACATCTGTCTGATCATAGGCCTCAGTTTCAACTATACGGGCGCGAAGAGTCCTGCCTTCAACCGTACGCTCTAATATGCAGCCTAAAAGCGTAGGTGCTACATCGCTTGCTGAGCCGTTCAGGAAAGTTAGTGAGTTCATATATAGCCAACGGTACCTCCTTGTATAACATCTTAACAGAGACGGCAGTATTGACTGGTTTGACCCAAGGCACGAGAGAGGCTTATAATTTAGGTAAGTTACAGGCGCAATTCTGTTAGGAGTATGGCATGACGAAGAGCAAGCCTAAGATTAAAGCGGGGTCAGAATTAGAAGAAGCGGAGATCAGGATAGAAACTCCTGCTGATGAAGCTGCTTCAGAGGCTGTGGTTTTATCTGAAGAGCCTAAGCTTGAAATACCGACCGAATTAGTGGAGCAGCCGTCAGAAAGACGATCGCGGCGATCGTTTAAGTTTTACGGGACTATAATAGCGGCGGTTCTGGTATTAATAACGGGCATTTGGATAGTTAGTTCGGTTTATTTGTCTAAAATAACGGTAAGCGGCAAGAGTATTCCGGCTCACTCGAGCGATAGAGTCGTAACGGACGTGTTCAGTAAGCAGTCAGCTGCCTACAAGTTAAATATTAAATATCCTGACGGCACCACTAAGAAGTATCCATTACAGAGACTTGGTTTAAAACTGGAGCCAACGGCCTCAGTTCAGGCCACTCGTAAGCGGCAGCATTTACTGGCTAATCGTTTTGTATGGTGGCGGCCGCTCAAAGCTGCAATAGTGTTAAAGAAGAACGACACTGCTTTTAACAATTTTATTGCCACTGACATTAATGTCACTGCGCAGCCTTCAAAAGATGCCACCTTAACAATTGTGAACGGCATTATTGTCATAACTGATGCTGTAACGGGTAAACAGTACGGACTTTCACGGCCCCAGGCGACACTGTCCGTTGCGGCCAGCAATTTGCAGCCGGAAGCAATTAAACTACAAACCCTTACCGTGCATCCGGCCCTAACGGCCAAGGCGCTTGACGCCTACAAACCCGGCTTAGAAAAAGCCCTGAATCAGCCGGCTAGCTTAACTATAGGCGATAAAGTGATTAAGCCTACGCCGGCAGACATTGCAACGTGGCTGGAAATTACACCGGACGATAAATCAAAAAAAGTGGACATCGCGGTTAACAGCGGTAAGGTAGTGGAGTATATAAATAAGGTAGCCAGAGCCGACATTTTTCCGGCCAGGGCCCAAGTTGAAGTTGTACAGACAGACGGCACCCACCAAGTCTTGGTGGCCGGCACAAACGGCCATGATGTTTTAAATAAGACCGCTGTTGCAACCTCCGTCTCTAACTCACTTTTAAGCGGTAGCGGTTTTAACTTTTCACTGCCTGTTAATTATGAGCCATTTCAGACCATAATCGCCCAAAATTATGATAAGTGGATTGAGGTAGATCTAACAAATAAACGTATGTATGCCTATGAGAAATCAAATATGGTTAAGACGGAACTGGTAACGGCCGGAGCTCCAAGTTCCCCGACTGTAACCGGCCAGTATGCCATATATTCAAAATTTGCCCAACAAGATATGCGCGGGAATAATGTTGACGGTAGCCGGTTCTTCCAGCCCCATGTACGCTGGATAAGCTATTTCTATAAAGACTACGCGATCCATGGCAATTACTGGCGCCCGCTAAGTTACTTCGGCGCTATCAATAGTTCGCATGGCTGTGTAAGCACGGTAGATAGCGACGCCGAATGGATGTATAGCTGGGCGCCAATTGGCACGCCGGTAATTGTTCATACCTAGTACAGTTAACTGTAGATTACCATAAGGGTTTTCTAGGTTAACTACTATTATTTTTCGTCTTCGCTGCCTTTGAGAGCGGCTTCGATAACATCGCGCGGTAATGCGGCGGCAGATAACAGGGCGTTACGCACCGTACCGACTGCTTCGCTACCTACAGAGGTGGCTGCGTCCATAGCACCGCCCACAGCTGCTTTAACAGCTTCTGCGCTGTCAACACCGACTTCACCAGCCGACTTTACTGCTCCCTGTACCGCTGATACGGCTGCTCCGCCTATATCTCCGCCGGTATCGGCTGTGGCTTGTACTATACCTTGAGCGCCACCGCGTACTGCCGAGATAAGATCGCCGCCTACGTCACTGACACCGTTAATGATACCGCTCATTGTGTCGGTTGCTACTTCAGTAATAGAAACTCCCACCTGGCCTGCACCTTTTACCGCGCCGCTGGCAACAGAAGCCACCACCTCGATACTGGCGCCGCCAACTTCACTAGTGGCCTTTAAAGTATTTACAACTTGGTGTCTTACCGTACTTGTAAGGGCTTCTAAAATATCATCCACTCCTTGGATTGCAGCAACTACTGCATCGGTAGTCTCGGTCACAATTTCTTTTAACATGAGTCGTCTCCTTTATTTGTTACAACATTAATATTATTACACTAGCATAAATAACTTTCTGATGTAAGTATGGCCTTAACCTAGTATAAAAGCTGCAAGCATCCATATAATTAATAGATTGTTAAAATCCAGAGCAGTTTTACTGTTATTATTTAAGTGCATATGCCCACGAAGACCTTAAAGCAACTTCTAAATCGACAGGTAAAGGCCAATAAGTATGATTTTGGCCACGTGCTTATTGTGGGCGGGTCGCCCGGTATGGTTGGCGCGCCGTTTTTGGCAGCCAGTGCAGCGCTAAGGACAGGTGCCGGGCTGGTAACGATTGCTTCCACTGCCGATGTAGTTGATAAGCTTGAAAAAAGAGTCGAAGAAATCATGACCTGCCGTATAGCCGGCAATGTATCAGAGGCACTTAAAACTCTGGTGACGTTCGTGCGCGACCGTAAAGTTTCCGTGATGGTATTAGGTCCGGGACAAACATCAGAATCCGCAGAGCTGACTGCCGAGCTATTGAAGTGTTTAGATATTCCTATTATTGCCGATGCCGGCGCTTTTTTTGCTTTCCATGGCAAGCTGGCTTTACTCAGTCAGGTTGGAAACAGAAACAATAACGTGATTCTTACGCCGCACGCCGGTGAGTACACCAAGCTAACGGGCAGTAAACCGCCTGAAAATCTAAAGCGGCTTAAGCATGTTGTCTCAGAGTTTGTCAGAAGCCATAACATAACATTGGTATTCAAAGGCCAGCCAACACTGGTAGCCCACCCGGATGGACGCATATACCAGAATAAAACCGGTAATCCGGGTATGGCCACAGCCGGGAGCGGTGATGTACTATCAGGAATGATTGCAGGTCTGCTAGCCCAAGGTTTGGCTACAAGTGAAGCCACTGAAGCGGGAGCCTATCTTCACGGTTTGGCAGGCGACCTGGCTGCCCAGTCAAAAACCCAACCCGGTATGATCGCTTCGGATATCATCGACTTTATACCGGCTGCTTTTCAGTCACTTGGGATACGTTAAAAAAAATTATTTTGCTCGATTCTAGAGAAAAGTTAGCAGCAGTTTATTATTAAATATAAAAATAATTTGACTTTATGAAGTATTTGAATTAACATTCAACTAAATGGTTGAATATACTTTATCACTAGATTCCATCTTTGGCTCGCTGGCCGATCCTACCCGCCGCGATATTTTGAACCGTGTGTCGGAGAATGAACTGTCAGTCAGTGAAATCGCCCAACCGTATGATTTCACACTGGCAGCCATTTCCAAGCACATTAAGATACTGGAGAAGGCTAAGCTGGTAATTAAACGCCGCCAAGGCAAGCAGCAGTTTGTGCAGGTTTCGCCGCTGGCCTTCAAAGATGCTACCACTTACCTGGAGAATTACCAGAAACTGTGGGATGAAAGGTTTGACGTTTTGGAAGAATATTTAAGCAAGGAGGAATAGGTATGGGCGAACATTTAATAGTAATCAATAAGGAGGACTAACTATGTCTACAGACAAAACTGAAATTACTGCTTCAACGGGCGGCCGGGAAATTATAATCACCAGGGTTTTTGATGCGCCGCGCGAGAAAGTCTGGCGGGCTTACACTGACCCTGAACTTGTTATTAAATGGATGGGCCCGCGAAGGCTGACGGGGAAGATTGATGCTTGGGAATTAAAGCCGGGCGGCCGTTGGGGGTTCACTCATACCGATGCGGATGGTAACGAGTATGTATTCCACGGCTTCAACCATGAAGTTAAGACGTCTGAGCGGCTGACGAGAACTTTCGAATTCCATGGTTGGCCAGGACACGTATCGTTAGAAACGGCGCTTTTTGAAGACCAGAACGGAAAAACCAAAATTACTGCTACCTCAGTTTTTCTAACTCCCGAAGACCGCGACGGCATGATAAAGAGTGGCATGGAAACAGGCGTTAAAGAAGGCAATGAGCGCCTGGACGAGTTGCTGAAAACTTTATAGTGCGGGAAATGCCTAGTAAAAGTGAGTTGCAAAACTAACCTAAGAGTGTAAAATATACAAATAATTTAATGAGGTCCGGTGTGGCTAAGAATAAAAGTTTAGATAACGCGATTGTCGTTAAGAATTTACGGAAATCGTATAAAGACCTTAAAGTGCTGCGCGGCATTAATTTTAATGTTAAAAGGGGCACGGTGATGGCATTGCTCGGCCCCAACGGTGCCGGTAAGACTACCACTATACGAATTTTGAGTACTTTACTTTTGCCGGATGGCGGCCAGGCTCTTATTAATGGCTACGACGTAGTATGGCGGGCCGGTTGTTGACATCGAGTATGTACTGCTTATCGGGCGATATTAATACGTACGACAGTATAAGGAATGCGCCAACTCCGATGACGATGAATAAGCAAGTAAAGCAATTTTTATATATTTATTTCGAAAAAGCAACAAATTATTTAGAGTGTATTTCATCTTGCTTAAATATACACCAAGCAATGTATTGCTAAAAAGAGATTATCCCGCTTATTGGTTCCATAAGAATAAGCTAGGCTTTGCCCCCTGCGGTACGAATATTTTTGCTTATAACTTTGCCGCTAGTGGAGGTTTTGTAGACTAGCACTTCGCCGGTGCCGATCTCAAGTTCGTGAGCTTTATCATCATCGACACTTTCCAGGTATTTCATAATTGCCCGCAGTGAATTGCCATGGGCGGAAATGATTATATTTTTACCGGCTTTGAGGTCTTCCAGAATGTATTCTTTAAAGTAAGGGACAGCCCGTGTGTATACGTCTTCCAGTGTTTCACCGTTCTTTATCGGATGATCCCAGTAACGGCGTATTTTCTGAAATTCTTCCTCCCCGACTTGAGCCATCACTTCCCACTTATTTTTACCGGCATAGTCACCGTAGTCACGTTCATTTAAGGCTTCATGTTCTATAGTCTTGAGTTCTGTTTGACCCAGGGCTTGCTTAATCTCATCCAAGGTTTGCTGGGCGCGCGACAACTTGGAAGTATAAGCCTTATGAAATGTAATGTCATGCAAATGTCCAGCTGCTTTTTTGGCTTCTTGCTTACCCTTTTTGCTCAATGGCACGTCGATCTGGCCTGTCCATAGGCCCAAGGCGTTCCACTCGGATTGGCCGTGACGGACCAGTACAAGATAGGCCATTTTATTGTCGCTTCTTTCTCTCCAGGGCTGCTCGTCCGGCAAACACTGCCTTGGAGCCCAACTGTTCTTCTATGCGTAAAAGTTCATTATACTTTGCTACCCGGTCTGTGCGGCTTAAGCTGCCGGTTTTTATCTGACCGGTACCGAGCCCGACTGCCAGGTGCGCAATAGTCGTATCTTCGGTTTCGCCGGAACGATGCGATATGACAGCTTTCCAGCCGGCATCATGGGCCATCTTCACGGCATCTATAGTTTCGCTAAGTGTGCCAATTTGATTTAGTTTGATAAGAATTGCATTGGCGGCTCTCTGGGCAATACCCTTTTTAAGGATCTCAGTATTGGTAACAAGTAAGTCGTCGCCCACTATCTGGAGACGGTCACCAAGCAGGGAGGTAAGTTGTTGCCAGCCGGACCAGTCATCTTCAGCTAAACCATCTTCGATCGAAGCTATTGGGTATTGCCGGACGAGCTCCTGGTAAAATTTAATCAAGCTCTGACTATCAAGTGATTTGTTTTCACTCCTAAGCTGGTATTGGCCGCTTATGAACAGTTCGCTAGCTGCTGTATCCAGCGCTAATACTACGTCGCGTCCTAACGAATAGCCGGCTTTGCTGACGGCTGTTGCGATTAGTTCGAGCGCTTCCACATTCCCATTTTTTACAGCGGGCGCATAACCGCCTTCGTCGCCGACTGTCGTGCCATAACCATTTGTATGGAGGACTTTGCCTAGCGTGTGGAAAATTTCGGCGCCCATTTGGATAGCCTGGCTAAAGCTTTGCGCGCCGACGGGCATAATCATGAACTCCTGAATGTCGGTGCTGCCTGCCGCGTGTTTACCGCCATTGATTATGTTCATCATTGGGAGGGGCAATGTGAGATTGGAGTTGTCGGCCAGATCAGCGAAATATTTATATAATGGTTGCTTGTGGCTCGCCGCGGCAGCTTTAGTTGTGCCCAGCGAAACAGCTAAAATTGCATTGGCTCCCAAACGGCTCTTATTTGGCGTGCCGTCTAATACGACCATCAGCTTATCGATAGCCCGTTGATCATCAGCATCATGCCCCAAGAGTGCTTGTTTTATATCGGTATTGATATGGCTTACAGCTTTTAGAACGCTTTTACCGCCGTAAGGCGCGTCGTTGTCGCGAAGTTCTACTGCTTCACGTGTGCCGGTGCTGGCGCCGGACGGTACGGCGGCTCTGCCGAGTGTGCCATCTTCTAATGTAACGTCGGCTTCAACTGTCGGGTTGCCTCTGCTATCTAGTATCTGCCGGGCAAAAACATCTGCTATTTTCATATAAATTACACATTTTCCCCTTACACTTTATTGTAGCAGGCATTTTAACAGGCAGGACAAAACCACGCTCTCGTGGTAGTCTGAAGCTATGAAACCAGCCAGAATGATAAAAACATTCAATGACCGTTATCCGCTGGTTGGGCCGGTTTTCTGGATGACCAGCGTTCAGTACTTCATAACCCAGATTGTAGTAGCTCACGCCTGGACAAGTTTTTATAGTCTGTCCCGTAATCCGATTAGTGATTTGGGTAATACTGCGTGCGGGGTTTACTCGGGCCGGTTAGTATGCTCACCTCTCCATAACTGGATGAATGCTTCGTTTGTAGTGTTAGGATTGACGATGATTGCCGGCTCCTTGCTTATATACCATGAATTCCGCAAAAGCCGGGCTGGTGCAGTCGGTTTTAATTTTATGGCTCTGGCTGGTTTCGGCACTATACTGGTGGGATTATTCCCGGAAAATACTGTCAGTGCTCTTCATGCACTTGGCGCGGCACTGCCGTTTTTTATCGGTAATGTGGGCTTAATAGTGCTGGGCCTGGCTTTGGATATACCGCGAGCCTTTAAATATTACACAATTTTCTCAGGTGTTATCGCACTGATTGCCCTAGTGCTTTTTTATACGAATATCTATTTAGGAATTGGCCAAGGCGGCATGGAACGGATTACCGCCTACCCGCAAACTATCTGGCTAATCATTTTTGGTATTTATATGTCCAGTAATCATTTTAGAGGCCGTACTTCTAACCATTAATAACACATAAAAATTTTGTTACTTGAGTATATTCACAGCTCTTGATGCCACTAAGGCCAATGCCGTGAGCGAAACGAGCGACTGGGTCATCATAAGTACTTTAGCAATACGAGTTAAGGGCATTGTGTCTGTGGGGCTGAAGGCAGTGGCATTGGTGGCCGAAACGTAAAGATAATCTACGAAATTGGGGCGCCAGCCAATCGGCGCTAATTCCGGATTTTGCATCTGCGGGAAAGAAAAATCCCTGTCCCTTATATCGCTCTTGTGGCGCTTAACCGGGCCACCCGAATCCAATTCCCAATACAGCAGTCCAAAGACAATAATATTGGTGAGAAATATATTAACAGCCGTAATTATCAGACCATGTCCGTCCTCAACTTTGCCTCCTACTAAGAGTATGTGGGCCAACCGCTGAAGGGCGTATATATTGGCAATGGCAATAAAAACTATTAAAGTGACGGAGTTAAATTTTCTTAGCAGAGGATTGGTAAACACGTACTTCTTACTCGTCAAAAATAAAGATATCACCAGAAAGCCTTCCAGTATCGGCAGGGCAAAACGCGGCCCGACTACAAACTTATCGGGCAGTAGTAGTTGCAGTAACAGTGCCAGGACTACGGTGAACTCTACATGCCATATCGGGTCACCGTCTAAGGCATTACGGTCAGGTAGTTTAAGGTCGGGTTTTTGCATGACTTGACTAATTATACGTGAGATACATCGTTTGTCATATATATAATAGTATGTCTAAGCATGCCCGACGGTAAAGTCATAATGTGTATAAATAGTTTCAACTTTTTAAGTCCGGGCAGCTTAACGCAGGCCTGAACCGCTCTTAGAGGTAAGTCAATTCTTTAAGTTTCGTGATTACTTCTTGGTTTGATTTGTAGACAAGGACCTCCATGCCAGCTTTAGACGCAGCTAGAGTATTGGCCGTTTTGTCGTCTATATAAAGGACTTCATCAGGCCGGCAGTTAATTATGTTTGCAATTTTTACATATGCCTGTGAATCGGTTTTATCTATGCCTAATTTTTGGGCGCTGAGCACACCTGTTATTGAGTTTTCTATTAGGCTTTTTATTGAAGGATGGTCTTGTATAGTCTCGGTAGTAAATACGTATACCGGTATGCGTGAGTTCACACGCTTATAAAAACTAAGTAATTCGTCATTTAATACAAAATAGTTAAAGAATGGGTAGTGCGGATTGCGTCGTAACAAGCTATTATTTAGCGCGTTTAATCCACTTTGATATTTTTTATCTTTTGGGTGAAGTAACACCCTGGAGAAGTCCGTAACAGCTATTTTTATCATGATATTATGCCGATCTTGTTTTAATCATTATTAATGATAGATACTTATTTAAAAGGCGGGATAGATAATTGAATAAATAAGAAACCGGGGACTAACTGTAAAATAAGTAGACCAGTGGTGGCTATTAATGCTCGCAAGACTTTATTTTGTTTACTGAATCTTCTTAAACAGAAGACTATGAAGAAATATGAAGCGGCAGCAATTATTATCTGAAGGATTGTGATTTGCACGATAAAGGGCATTCAAAGATTATATCAACAATTCTCTCTGCTCATAACCAGGCGCATGCAGCGATTTGTTACATTGAAAGGGTTAACTTAATGGTTAAGGAGTAAATAATATGCAAAAAATTCCCACGTTTTTGACCTATAATGATCAGGCTGAAGAAGCGGTTAATTTATATACCTCCGTTTTCAAAAATTCCCAGATTGGCAGAGTTAGTCGTTACGGCGATACCGGACCCGGCCAGAAGGGCAGCGTAATGTCCGCAACATTCCAGATCGATAAAATTGACATAAATGGTTTGAAGCAAGCCTACGAACAACAATAATGGGCGTGATAGCTCTATAAAATTTCTGGCTGAGCGTTCAAAATCTTGCTAGAATATTATGATGATCAGTAAGGGTAAGCGCCGGACATATGCTCAGAGAATCAATCCCCGGCTGAATTCCGTCTTGGGCGCCTCGCTGCGGGCAGCTGGCTTTGACCCAGCCGACATCAAGCGTGCAGTCAGGGCAGCTATTGATGAGGACCTCCATTGGGGACCCGATCTTACCACATTGGCGACTATTAGCCAGAACACGCAAGCAGTCGCTGACATAATCACCCGACAGCCAGGCGTGCTGGCTGGGTTGCCAGTTGCCATGGCTGTCTTCGATGCCGTCGGGATGCCGTGGGATGCCGCCAAAGCGTTGCAGGTGGATGGCGAAGTAGTGGCGGCAGGAGTTCCTATACTGCGGATCACTGGCTCTTTGCGCAAGATTCTGGGCGCCGAAAGAACTCTCCTGAACTTTCTGAGCCACCTGTCGGGAATCGCTACCGCCACCAGGGCCTGGGTGGATGCGGTTGACGGTACGGGGTGTGTGGTGCGGGATACTCGCAAAACCACGCCGGGCCTACGCTGTCTTGAGAAGTACGCTGTGCGGTGTGGTGGTGGCACGAATCATCGAATGGGACTGGGCGATGCCGCTCTAATTAAGGACAATCACGTGGTTGCAGCCGGAGGGATTACCGCGGCGATCCAGGCCGTGCGCCAAGCCGCCCCCGCTATTCCGCTCGAGGTGGAATGTGACACCCTCGCTCAGGTCCGTGAAGCGCTGACTGCCAGAGTTAAGCTGATCCTACTCGACAATATGTCGCTCGACAATATAAAGGCTGCAGTCGCGCTAGGAACTGACTACCCAGCAACTGATTTCGAGGCCAGCGGGGGCTTGCGGCTGGAAAATGCTAGAGCAGTCGCGGAAACTGGTGTGCACTTTCTGGCCGTGGGCGCCCTGACACACTCAAGCCCCGCCCTGGACTTCGGTCTGGATCTCCGACCGTAGCCTTAATAGGTGGGGTGTCAGACAGTGGCTATGATGCGGAAATACTGCCTTTGATTATTGAGGCGGTAGCAGAGGGTACTAATGGTAGCCAATCGCTTTCTTTGGTAGCTAATTTTTGACGGACCAAGGTACCACTTACACCCGTTAAGACTTTGATTGCCCTAACCTCAAGGCCTTTCGCGACGAACAATTGTCGCACTAATTCATTGTTAGTAAAGACTATGTCAAATTGTGGTACGTAGTGTCTCACGTGCTCTACCCAATTGTTGTTGTCATGAACGTCGGGCACTTCTGCAATGGAAAACTTATTGATACCCTCTGTTGTCAGTGTTTGTTCAATCATTTGTCGGCGCTGCTGTACCGAAAACGGCTGACTTTTTAAATTATGGTATTGGCTGCTACCGATAACAATAATTAACTTGCTGACACTGGGCAGGATAGTGGTTACCGCAAATAAATGCCCATTGTGAAAGGGCTGGAATTTGCCGACGTAGAGACCTATTTTTCCAGCTGGCATATTTGAGGAGGCAGGGATTTAAAACTATTACTCTCTACGCGCTTCTGGACAGTCTCAATCTCATCTTTAGTAATGCCTGGTAGGGTGATCTGATTAAAGG
>JBBSHY010000003.1:0-62845 GCA_038232415.1 Saccharimonadales bacterium (SeqCode)
GGCACGAACTATGTCGTACGCATGGCAGCCCTTGACCAAGTCGGTGGCTTCCAACCATATATCACCGAAGACATGGCAACTGGGCTAGCTATTCATGCAAAACGTAATCCAAAGACGAAAAACAAGTGGAAGTCAGTTTATACACCAGACGTCGTTGCTGTTGGCAAAGGACCAGATTTTTGGGGGCCATACTTTAGCCAACAGTGGCGCTGGGCGGCCGGCTCATTTGATACGTGGCGGCGAATGGTATGGCGCATGTTCTTTCGCCTGCCGCCAAAAGTGATGCTGCACTACTTTTTAATCCTGCCTTATTATCCCATGACAGCCCTGGCTTGGTTACTCGGGATTATCAGCAGCATGATTTATCTCACTACAGGAGCCACTGCAATCTTAGCTCCTTGGGGTCAATTTGCCGCGCTCTATATGATGACTGCTGTCATGCAACTCAGCTTGTATTTTTGGAACCGCCGCTACAACGTATCTCCACATGAGCCGGAAGGATCCTACGGCGTGCCCGGTATGCTGCTATCAATCTTAACCGCGCCTATTTATTTCTCCGCCCTAGTAGGTATATTATTCGGGAAAAAACCGCATTTTGTGGTGACTAAAAAAGGTGATGCCGTCAACCCGGACCGGTTCTCAACTTTCCGCACGCACCTACTGTGGGCGCTAGTTCTTATTTTCGGCATTGCCTATGGCTTCACGCGTCACCATACACACCCGGCCATGTTGCTGTGGGCATCGGCTCAGCTGTTAATATGTTTAACACCGGTGGTACTGGGTATGAGTTTGGCTCTGCCGAATCATATGCGGAAAGACAACAAGACATTCAGTAAACGGTTAGTACATGCAGGTAAACCACACAATGCCTAAAAAAGCTTCTGAGTATAAACGCGGCAAGCCGTTAGTCCTTCTTATTACAACTATAGTGAGCATGCTTATAGCATCACTACCTGTATCTATACCGACGGCCGCGGAATGGTATCACGAGAATAAAGTTAACTCGCTGAACTACAAGAAGACCCATGGCTTATGGGAGACTGTCGATCTACCGAGTGAGTTTAAGCTGAATACTATTCATGCCTCAACACTGCCAACAGGTAAAGTATTATTGGTTGCCGGATCAGGCAATAACCGCTCCAACTTTAATAAATACCATGATACTGGAACAATCTCTGTCTTAAAAACGGCTCTTTTCGACCCTGCTACCAACCAAACTAAATTAGTGCGAACACCGAGTGATCTTTTTTGCAGCGGCCATGCCGTCATGCAATCAGGCAACCTGCTTATCGCCGGCGGAACCAGCGGTTATGAACTGCTTAAGGGAGCAGTCACCAAACCAGCCGGCGCAATGATCATACATAATGAAGACCCTAATGACTCGGCAAGAGTCCTAAAAAACGGCACCAAGTTTATTGGGCCAACCGGCAAGGTCTACGTTTCAACACAGGATGTAGTGGTAAATCCTGCTACCAAAATGGACCATGGCTATGGTGATGTCATGATTGAACACAGCTCAGTGAAGGTGTTCGTTGAGGCTGCTTCTGCCGATAAGTCGTTCGTTACAAACAAAAATGAACATTATACAATCGAAGGCATAACAGATACCGAGAGCCATAATATTTACGGTCAAGGTGGACCTATGACCCTCAATAAGCAGGATTACCGGGGCGATAATAAGTCGTATGAATTTGATCCCATCAAAGAGGAATATGTAGCAGTTGGCAAATTGAATGAAAGCAGATGGTATGCCGGCCTACCAGTGCTCACTAATGGAGAGGTGCTTGCTGTTTCAGGACTAGATAACGTTGGTATTATTACTGAATCTACCGAGCGATATGACGTGGCAGCGAAGCAGTGGGTATTGGGGCCTCAGCGAGCCTTCCCAACATATCCGGCCTTATTCCGCACACCTAACCCTGACGTGTTGTTTTTCTCTGGCTCGATCGCGGGTTACGGTCCAGCTAATAAGGGCCGCGAGCCGGGCTTTTGGAACGTTAAAGATAACTCCTTCAAGGCTGTTGGCGGCTTGAGAGACTCTAATATTCTAGAGACAAGCGCTTCGGTAGCACTGCCGCCAAAGCAGGGCACAAATGATGGCAGCCAAAGCTATCGGATTATGATTGCCGGAGGAGGTGGAATCGCGGAGTCTCCGCTTTCGACGGCCAGGACTGACGTAATTGATACCAATGATCCGACCGCCCACTACACGCCTGGTCCTGATCTACCGAAACCACTCCGCTATCTAAACTTGACGGTGACGCCATGGGATGACGTCTTTGCAACAGGGGGTTCCACGGATTACCGGGCAAAAGGTAATAGCTACTCCCATAAAACATTTTATATTAACCCTACGACCAACCAGCTGAGCGAGTTAGCTGATGAAAATGTCGGACGCACCTATCATTCCGGCTCACTACTTCTTCCAGATGGCAGGATACTTGTTTTTGGCGGCGACGCGCTTTTTAGCGATAAGGACGACACCTCTCCTGGCATATTCGAGCAGCGAATGGAAATATTTACGCCGCCGCAACTGTTTCGAGGTGAACGGCCTTCTATTACAAGCCCCCCGTCGCAAGAAGTATCCCGTGGCGAAGAATTGTTATATGACTCCAAGAACGCAGCTGAGATTAAAACTGCCCGCCTTATTCCCCCGAGCAGCGCAACACACGTCACAAATATTGAACAGCGCTCAGTGGCCGCAGTTGTACAGAATGTGAATGGAAAAGTAAAGATAACCTTGCCAGGAGATGAAAATATACTGCCGAATGGCTGGTATATGCTGTTCGTGACTAACCCCGAAGGTACGCCCTCTCATGCGACTATGATTAAAGTTATCCAATAAATTTTGGGGTTGAGGCAATAAAATCTGCCCTGAACAATGATATTAGTTGGCTGAATTGCGAGCCAGCTCAAGTGCGGCCTGAGGCACAAATACGCTGGCAGCCGGATTCCCGAAGCATGACCCGTCACTTTCGCCGATAACTTTACCCCAAAAGTACGCGTCTATATGGTCGGCGTTAACATTTGTCGATGGCACGGCACCTATTCCTCGGCCTGAAGGGTTACACCAGCGTGCTTCCCCGGTCACCGTAGGGGCCGGCACGCCTTTTCCATTACGGCTAGTATCAATGAGTACGCCTTTATCGGCCCCTAACAGCACAACTAATTTTTGTGCCCAAGTTGTTATTTCGGGGGTGGCTACAAAAAATGATGAGTTAACGGTTATTCCCTGGGCCAAATCTATACCTGATTTACGCAGCGGCCCTATAAGAACATTAGGATCAGGAAACCATTCTGAGTGCCCGGCGTCTAAGTAAGCGGCCAAAACGCGGCGGTCATTGCGCAGGCGACTCATTATTGTACGGAGTAGTTGCTGCCTGTCATTAGCCTGTTCCGGGCTCATACATTTATTGCCAACGATGTGTGCTACCGCATCCGGCTCTACCGTAAAAATAGCATCGGACTTAAGGGACGCGAGTATTTGGTCTAGCCACTGTAGGTACGCCACATCTGTTTTAAATCCTCCCTGGGAGTAACCGGCACAAACATCCCGATGCGGTATGGCGTAGAGTTCGTATACAGGGACGCTGCCTTGAGCGGCGGCCTCCGCGGACGTCCTTTTTACTTCATTAATATCTCTTGTGGCCGTAGGGTCGTTAGTTGACGGGCCGGTTAGCCAAGTACTACCTGGCTGAGCGGCAATCTTGTCAATTAAAACGACGTTCTCTATTTTACCCTCCAGCCGGTACTGCCGGGCTAAACGCGCAATACTCCTTGAATTATCAATATAAAACTTGCGATTTGCGAGTGGGTTATTAGCTGATGCATTACGGGATGGTTGTGTAGCTACAGGCTTTTTTGGCAGAGCTGCTCGAATTGATACGTGCACATTTTTTTTATTTGCTCCAGTTTGTGTATGCTCCTGGTGATGCGGCGTGAGCGCTACAACTGATCCGGTAATAACTATGCATAGTAAAACAAAAATAATTACACCGATTTTTTGCCTTCTTCCCATACGCACGAAGAATTTTATGCGATTTATCATATACGTATTATATACCCTCATTGAGGTAATTGTCGGCGACGTATAACGTGCCTTTGAAGATCCTAGTGAGTGTGTAAATTAAGATGGGTATTAGCTTTAGGTGATGAATTATGGCGATAATGGCCAAGTAAGGATTGATCTGAAATTCATCAAGCATAACCGCTTATACATATCTAAGCTTATTGTTGAGCTGTCGGGCGGCACGATCGGGCTGGAAAGCTCAGAGCCAACCAAAGGTAGCACGTTCGCATTCAGCCTGCCACGCAGCAAAGATACGGCTGTCTGATGCGGCATGCTTGCTTGGTAACTGCGGCAGGGCTATGATGAAGTTAGTGAGTAGATTCCAAATTTATGGCCGCCATCACCATAGTGTCAGCAAACGCCTACCGCTCCATTCGGCGCTTGTTATCGGCGCAATCGGTGTTGTGTATGGTGACATCGGCACGTCTCCGTTATATGCCGTTAATGAGACATTTTTCGGTGTGGGCCATACCCCAGTTACACATGATAATGTTCTAGGCGTAATTGGGCTGATCTTCTGGTTGCTGACCGTAGTAGTGTCATGTAAATATATGTTCTTTGTACTCAGAGCCAGTTACCAGGGAGAAGGCGGTATGTTCGCGCTTCATGAATTAGTAGCCAAACTGGGCCGTAAGAGTACTCCGATTCTGTTGCTGCTCCTGGTTTTTGCGGCCACATTGCTTCTGAGCGACGGTATTATTACTCCGGCAATATAGGTACTGTCAGCCGTGGAAGGCCTCAAAGTCGGCACGCATTTTTTTGTGCCGTACGTATTTCCGGTCACGGCCCTTATATTGACGGGGCTATTTATGCTGCAGCGAAAGGGCACGGCTAAGATCGGTAAACTGTTCGGCCCAATTATGGTGTTTTGGTTCTTTATAATAGGTGCTCTGGGTTTAGCCCAGATCATACGGACACCGGCTATTTTGTCAGCGCTCAATCCTGTCCACGCCATTATGTTCGCTGAGCGTATTGGGCCGTACCACTTCCTGATTGCTATGGGTGCGATTATGCTGGTCGTTACCGGGGCAGAGGCGCTCTATGCCGATCTTGGCCACTTCGGCAAACGGCCTATACGCCAGGGATGGTTTTACTTAGCTTACTGGGCTCTAGTCCTTAATTACCTTGGCCAGGGAGCCTACCTGTTGAGCGGGCAGGCGGTAAAAGAGGGTAACATCTTCTTTAGTTTACTGCCCACCATTCACTTGTCTGTCGCCCAAGCTTCTCATCTGCCAGTTTGGTTAGCAGCTATCATCCTGCACGCGCCTATCTATTTAATGGTGGCCCTCGCCACGATTGCCACCATTATTGCCAGCGAAGCGCTTATCGTTGGCGCGTTTTCACTCGTCTCTCAAGCTATCGCGCTTAAGCCTGCCCCGCGCTTCAATATCATTCATACCAGTAAACACCACTACGGGCAGATCTATATGCCCGCCGTAAACTGGCTGCTCTACGTTGGCTGTCTGATTCTGGTATTTAGCTTCCACTCTAGCAGCAGCCTGGCGGTATCCGCGGTGATGGTTGCGACCACCGCAGCCATGATCCACATTGCACGGTATCGCTGGGAATGGAGTGATTTTCGCTCATATCTGCTATTTGGTGCTTTTCTCGCAATAGACCTGACAATATTCACTGCCAGCACTTTCAAGTTTTTCACCGGCGGTTACGTGCCTGTTATGGTGGCAATCATGCTCTTCACCCTCATTATCATCTGGCATTGGGGGCGCTCATTCGTTAAGAGTGCATACTCTGGGTATCTGTCTTATGCTTCACCCAAAGATATGCGTTGGCTGGCTGGTGTAAAAAAGCACTTATCAACCGAACATATGCTTGAGGACCGCCCGCGCCGGCTCGTGGAAATCGATCGCTCTGTAGTATTTCTAATCTCTAAACCTGTCACTACCATCGACAGCAGTGTGCCGGTTATATTGCGGATATATATGAAGCGCACAGGAGCCTTGCCGCGTCATCTGGTGCTGCTGCACATCATACAGGAGAAGAAGCCCTTTGTGTCTAAAAAAGAACGTATAATGGTCACAGATTTCGGTGAAAACATTTATGCTGTCGAAGCGAGCTTCGGTTTTATGCAAACTCCTAACGGATTGAGCGTTCTCCGGGCCCTCAAAGAGAACCACTTTGTTGGCCCGGAACTGCACCGCTGCACAGTGGAAGCCTCTGAAGAAGAACTTTTTATCAGCCGGAACGCTCGTTTCAGCGACAAGTTAAGAATCAAAGTTTATCACTTTTTCGCCAGCATAACGCAGCCCGCATACCATTATTTCCAGCTTGACTCAAAACCCGGCTTATCCAAAACAGTCGTACCGATTTTGTTAGGTAAACACGGGTGGCGTATCGACATCCCCGAATTCGCTCTGGAAGGCAAAGAGGAGCGTATCGACCCCGATACACGCAAGGCCACAGACCTGCAATTTGGGCGCTTTGTTGGCGATAACGACTAAAGAACGTCGACCTTTAGGCGCTGGGACTCGCATAAGATTTCGTCCGCGGCCATGATCGTAAAGGTGAGTCCAGCGCTATGTAATTATATTTCGCAGACGGATTAAGAGCCAGGTAGTTTGCAGTCGTTTTATCGTGCTCATAAGCCCGGAGTTTTAGCAGAAACGACAGTAATAGCAGACTGTTGAGGCTAATAAAAATCAGGCAAGTTAATACCAGCGCCGTGTCACTGTGATAAAAAAAGTAGGATACTCCAGCCCGAATAATGCCGGCAAAGGCTAAATAACTCAGGCCCCACAGCACCATAATAAGATGCTCTCCATCTTGGCGGATCGGCGATTTGTTGCTGACAGCGAACTTTTTTTGCACTTTAAAAATCCCTTTCAGACCGCCCAGATGTGCCAGCATATTGGCCAGGGCAAACATTTCAGTGTAGATCAGATGGTAGGTGCCCCGGCTGTAAGCCCAGGTAGCGCCGAGCGCCACAGTAAAGTAGCCGGCAAAGAGCACTCCATAGTGGCTCAGGCTGCCACTGACAGGTGAAATATTTGTAAAGATGGTCAGTATGGGTATAAGTAAAAAGCAAATTTTCTGTACTCCCTGCATGTGGGCCAAACAGGCGCTCAGATAATTCAGCCGCTGGGCGAGTGTCAGGCCTCTGGCGCGAAGCGGGGAATCAGAAGAGCGAAAAAGCAGGCCCAGACTGCCGGCTGCCCAACGTCGCCGCTGCTTATAAAATTCCTTAAAATTTTCGGCCTCCAGCCCGTATGCCAATGGTTTGGGCAGAAAGACCGATTGCCAGCCTTTAGCGTGCAGGCGAAGGGAAGTATGAATATCCTCAGTGGCTGTACCGGTAGCAAACCCCCCTACCTCATCAACAGCCCGGCGCCGCAGAATGGCACTGGTGCCGACGAAAAAAGCGGCATTCCAGTTATTCTTGGACGGCTGTAAACAATTATAGAACATCAACTGTTCGCTCCAGTCTTCTTTGTGTGAGCGTTTGCGGAAAAGAAAAGCATGTGTATTATAAAACGTCTGGGGAGATTGCACAAAGGCTACGTGCCGATCATCAAAAAAACCGAGGGTTTCTTCTATAAAGTTCTGAAGAGGTATATGATCGGCGTCCAGCGTAATAAAAAATTCCGCATTGCTATATTTTAGGCCATTGTTCAGATTGCCCGCCTTGGCATAGCGGTTATCAGTTCTGGCATAATACTTAACTTTAAGCCGGCCGGCCATCGCCTTGACTTCCGGCCGGTTACCATCATCCAGTACCAGCACCTTTCTGATACCGCGTATTTTGGTGGCACCGATTACCACAGGCTCCAATATATCTAATGTTTCGGTGTAGGTAGGAATCAGAACATCGATCGCCTTACTTCGGATAGACGGGTTTTTTATAGGTATAAATATTTTTTTGGTGACAAAAAGAAACAGACCTGTGGTCAGAATACCGTATAATTCCGCCACATAAATCAGAATGCCATACCAGCTGTGCCAGTTAATAATGCTTGTCCGCCAGACTATATAAGGCACGGTTAGCACAAAATAGAAATACCATAAGACTGGCAGCCATCTTTTATCCTCTTGGCGGCGCCACTTCACTTTGTAGCCTGAAGACTGCTTCTCCCTAATTTTTCGGCTTCCCATACTTATTAATTAAAAACTAGTTTATGGATTAAGTCTAATTATAGCTTTTCGTTATCCGCTTTGACAACCAGATTAAGACAGCTTGGGCAATATGTTTCAAGGTGTTTTAAGCATAAGAATAATTAAGTAGATTAAGTAATATTTACATCATAAAATGGACATTTAACACCTTGGGAGTATTTATTATTAAATTTTTGTTTTGGAATTTAATAATATATGTGTAAGGATTCTAACAGTACTTAGAGATTTTAGAGTCTAGTATGGTATTAAAAGCAAAGTTCTGTACTAGTTAGTATAACGGAAGTGGAGGGGCAAGCATGAATCTATTAAACTACGGCAAGAGAGAATTTAACGGTAAGTCTATTGCGAATGTTTGGAATACTGCTTCTAAAAGGCTTGCTATACGCAAACGCTCCGGCCTGCAACTTGCCGGAGCTTTTATTTTCGCGGGTGCTGTGGCCGCCGTAGGTTTAGATTTAAGGGCCGGCGACGCGCACGCGGCTACGGGCAGCAATGCCGGGACCAACAATTCCCAGCCAACTGCCGCTGAGCTGCCGATTTCTGCTAGTAGTGAGAGTAGCTCCTCGACACCTGTCGACAGTAATAGTTCTTCCGCAAAGGTGGAGAGTTCTACTGACCAAAGCGGCGCGGTATCGACACAGGTCACGGTTAACGGCCAGCCCGTAGCAGTCCCGGAGAATGGTACAACTCATAAAACAGCCACAAATGGCGGCAGTACTACCACGGTTGACGTTTCGAACGAGACCAGCAATGCCGGCAATTCTACCAATGTCAGCTCTAACACCACCAGCCTTAATGTTTATTCTTCCGCTGATATCAATACGACAACAACAGGAGGTAATTAAAAGTAGAGAGTGTTAAGTGTTAGTCGATCGACTCTAGAGAACCGGTTTATCAGTTTTCTAGAGTCGGGCGATTAAGCCCGAAATAATAATCCTAATAAGGGAGGTGTGTATGAAACAACAAATAATTCGCGCCGCTGCTACTACAGTTCTGGGCCTCGGCCTTACTACTGGCTTTGCCGCAGCGCAGACGCAGACGGGCACGATCAGTGATACTGGTCCTAGCTCAAGCAACACGGTAAATGCGAACGACCAAAACAATGCAAACTTTAACAACAATAACAACGTGAAGGTTAAAAACCACAGCGAGCAGACTGCTAACACCGGCTCTGCTAACACTAGCGGTAACACCAATGCCGGTAGCGCCAACAGCGGCTCTGCAAGCAACAGCAGCACTAGCACAAGTTCTGCATTTGTAAGCAATGGCTCAGGTGCAGCTGCTATGAGCGGTTGGGGTGGTGGCGGTAGCGGTGGATCAGGCTCCATCAACACCACTGGTCCTAACTCCAACAACACTGTGAACACAAGCTCACAGAACAATTGGAACCAGAACAACAACAACAACCTGGAGGTTAAAAACCACAGCGAGCAGACTGCTAACTCCGGTTCTGCTAACGTTAGCGGCAACACCAACGGCGGCTCAGCCACCAGTGGTAGCAGCTCTAACACTAACAACACCAGCAGCACAGTCAACGTTACTAACTAATAGATTAGTAGTATCGTTTGATTAAGGTTGCCTTGCGAGAGCAACCTGGGAGAAGGGTCTGCCTGAAAAGGCCCTTCTCCACCCAGTTATTCCGTTACGAAAAGGGTGGTGGCAGTCGACTTAATATCTGTAAAACACAGCAAACCACTTGGAGGTAATTTATGGTAAGAACTCGAAACCCATTACAGGTGAGAGTAGTCAGCGTAGGTAGCAAACTTATTGCTGTCTTGACCATCGCGTTTTTACCATTGACAATCTCTATATCCGCCCATGCGGAATGCGTACCGCCGCCGGATCCCGGTCCCGGTATCCATCATCCGGTGGGTTCCGATGCCGCCGCTTTCACTTATAATTGCAACAACGATCTCTGGGAAAGTGCTCACTACATATATAATCCCTCTACCGGCGAGACAACACCAACCCCTCAACCTACCTATACTTTTAATGCAGCTACAGGCGCTTATGATTATTCAATTTGGGTTTACAATGCCCCTTCAGCTGCTTACTATGCCGTCGCTAAGTCTACAGCTAGCCCTCCGGCAGGTGCGAACGTTGTTGGCGGTCCAACCGTTAATGGCATCGGCAACACTGGTGCGGATTCGAACAACACCATCAATAACAATGGCGGGTCAGGCGGCAATAGTATCAACAACACCGGTACCGGCTCCAATAATACTGTCAACGGCTCGGGCAACAATAATTTCAACGGCAATAACAATACCGGTGTTAATGTCACTAATAATCTGAACGCTAGCGCTAACACCGGTAGCGCTCTAGTCCTTGGAAATACCGTGGCTGGCAGTGCCGCTTCCGGCGATGCCCAGAATATCGCTAATGTCGTGAATATGCTTCAGTCTTCCAGCAACGCTGTGGGCGGCAATATGGTTACCTTTGTGGCCAACATCGACGGCAACGTAAACGGCGACCTGATGCTTGACCCTTCGGTAATCCGCCAAATTCAGCCAGCCTCAGGCACTAATAATACTACGCTTAACAATTCGGTCGACGCTAGCATAAATAACACTATAGACTTGTCAGCTAACAGTGGTGAGGCCAAAGCATCAAATAACACTCATGGCGGCGGCGCTACCAGCGGCAATGCCAGGACAATCGCCAATGTTGTCAACATGATTAATTCCGCTGTTACCAGCGGCAAATCATTTATGGGCGTTATAAACATCAACGGCAACTTAAATGGCGACATTCTGTTGCCGCCTGACTTCATCGATCAGTTAATCGCTGCTAACGTACCGACGGTTAATATAATTGCCGACACCGGCCCAAGTTCAAACAACACCGTAAACAATAACGGTTCTAACAATACCAACGTGAACAATACCAATAACCTGGGCATAAATAATAACGTCAATTCCAATGTTAGTAGCGGTACAGCTAATGTAAGCGATAATACTCATGGCGGCAATGCCACCAGCGGTTCTGCTAAAACCAGTATTACTGCCTTCAACTTAACTGGCAGCAATGTGGTCGGCAGCAATGACATGCTGGTCTTTGTGAATGTAGCCGGAGGCAGGTGGGTCGGCCTGATAGTAAATGCGCCCGCGGGGGCCACAGCGGCTGAACTGGGCGGCGGTATAGTTACCAACACCGGACCTGGCTCCAACAACACCGTTAATCAAAGTGGCTCAAACAACACGAACATTAACAATACCGCAAGCCACAAGATTAATAACAACATCAAAACTGCGGCGCATTCCGGCGACGCCAGCGTCGATCATAACACCACTGGCGGTAACGCCCGGTCCGGCGACGCTGATAGCGCCGTCAACCTCTTAAACGTGGAGAATAGCAGCCTAACTTTGTCTAACTGGTTCGGCATCTTGTTCATCAATGTCTTTGGCACCTGGAACGGCAGTTTCGGCATTAACACCAGTGCTGGTGACCCGATAACTGCAGCAGCCAATACTGCAGCCATGGCCGGTGGTGCCGAACAGGCTTTTAGTTTCGCGCCGAATAATGGCGGCGGCAACGGTTCAGGCTCAAGCGGCAACCATTTCTTCTTCGCCCCCTCGACCGCATCTGGTGGAGGTGGCAACAGCATCAGTAATTCCGGCCCGGCATCTTCTAATTCAATACTTGCGGCTGCTATCAAAGCTAACAAAGCTAAAATTCCCGCTGCTCCAGGCCATATAAATTGGTTAGTAATAATCGTCAGCGGCACCATATTTGTCGCCTCCATGGTTGGTGACAGGTTTTACTTCTCATCCCGCCGATCCCGAGCTTAAGTTTTAAGCTGCTATGTATGTATGCTGGGTTTTGATTTATTAGTGTTAGGTACTGGCACTAAGCTTCTAAGGACTACAAACAGCTGCACGAAGGATAATACGCAAAACATCCCGTATGTCACAGGGATGAGCAAACAGTAAGATAATTTCTGGCGTAAAGCTAATTGTTCATCGTCCCAAACTGCAAATACCAAGAAAATGCTCAGCAAGCCCACCAATACTACTAACAAAGTTGGTTGGTGGAGCTTAATAGCCAGATAAAGCAAATAAGCCATTATGAGAGGGATAAACAAAGCGGCAACGCCAACAATCACGGCCAAAGGAAGTCGAAACCAGGTCAGTGATTTCTGATAACCATTATCGCGGGAAAAAAATATATGTCGCTGGTGGATGACCGCTTGCAAGCGTCTGAGTTGCAAATAATAGCGGCTCTTAAATAATGCGTAAAGGGATGAGGCAGGACGGTCATAAACTACCGAGTCACTCGCGTAACGGATTTGTGTGTTAGCCGGTAATGAGAGCAAATCGTGTTTAGATGCAGCCTTAGGTCCAAATAAATTATTGAAAGCCTTTTTGGTATACATAGCATTTTGGAGGGGCATGAGGTAACTGGAATTATATACGCTATCAACCTTTTGCCCCTTTGATAATAAAAGCTGTTCAAACTGCTTAAATAAGCTCGCAAGCCTATAGTCATGCCTCGTCTTAATATTCAGACTTAAAACCGCGGTATCATCCTCAAGGTTAAAATGATTAACCGCGTTTCGGACGGTGTGTCTGTCAATCAAACTGCCAGCGTCGAGTAACAGAACCAGGCCGCCACCGCCGTATTTTTTATAGCCTGCGGATATGTTGGCTAATCTAGGAGCCTGGACGTGTTTGGCATATAACTTAATATACTTTTTGGGATATTCCCGGATAAGGCTTTTGACAGATTGCTTTGTGCCGTCTTGTGAAGCATTATCAACAATTATTATCTCAAGCTTGCGGTATGAGCTCCTCAATAGGCTTTTGACACACTTCTTAATGTAATGCCCATCGTCGCTACTGGTGACAATAACAGAGACTAAGGGACGGTTACGGTAACGGCTCGCGTGAGGGTGCTGCTGGACTATTTTTTTCTGCTTAATCTGACGCATGTCATAAATAGTACTGCCTAAAACGTTCATTATGACCACGACCGAGGCTAAGATGCCGCTCGCCAGTAATAGTTGTTCAAATATCATTGCACGACTTTATCGAACTTAAACCGGAACAATGTGCGCCATTCATCAATGCTGCCGGTACAGGTTTGGACCGTCAGCATTGGCGGCCCCTGGTAATCCAAAACAGATACGTCATCCGGAACCAGACTGGCGGCATCCTGAAAGTTATAAGAAAACACGTGGCCATTATCTGTATAAACTAGGGCTTGTGCCCCTACGGCAGGGGTAACATGCCGCAATGGCCCAAATACGTAATTGTTATTGTGGCCGTAAATGAAGGTATCGCCGCCCACGTTATTTGCCAAGGTGCTGACCATCGCGAATTGGGCATGATAGCCGCTGAGCGTCCAGGAACCGTCAGCGCTATTATAGTAGCCGGGGTCAATAGTTAGGTCAACTGCGGAAGCTGGGATAACTATGCGTACCGGCCGGCCGGAGATAACAATAACTCTTGGCCGAGTTGGCTGATATGGCGTTTGCGCGGTTTTAGCTAAGGCCGACGCCCGAACGGCAAACGGCGGTGCCGGATGTATGACATACCATAAACAGGTGATTGTCAGCACATACAGCACCGCCGCTTTGGCATAAAAACGAACTCTCTGAATTCTGGAATGTTCGGCAGTCATACCACTCCTAAGCCACGTAATGCTACTTCAGCGCTTGGCGTCGGTAAGCCAGAAGGCCGAGTCGAGAAAGAACCATCGACCCGCCCAATACGCCGACACCAACCATAGCTGTGTCTACAGCCGTGTTGCTACCTGTTGCAGGCAAACCGGCTACACCTGCGGCACCCGCTCCGCCAGCAGGGTTAACAGCATTAGGCCCGCTAGAAGCTGCACCCTTACCACCACTTGGTGACGTTTTACTGCTCGAGCCGCTACCTGAGTTAACACTAGTGCTAGAGCTGTTGCTGTTGCTGCAGTTGCCAGACGTAGCGCTGCCGCCGTTCGTATTACCACTGTTGTTGGCACTACCTGTATTGCAACGCTGTTTGCTAGTATTATTTACTTGGACATTGGTATTTGAATTTTGGTTAATATTATTGTTTCGGCTAGTATTTACATTGTTGTTTGAACCCGGACCGGTGTTACTTATACTACCATTGGCTGCTGCTACACCAACCAATAGGCTAGCACCAACAACTGAGGTTGATAAGATTTGTAATAACTTTCTCACTTTATACTTCCCCCTACTTATTAATTACCTTATTATTTATATACCACTTTCACAATAATGACAATAGGTAAATCTTATTGTATACATAAGCATTATGATTGATCTATTCTTAGTTGCAGGCAAGAAATTCAGCGTCAATGTTATAATCATTAAGGTAATTGAAGAGTCATGAAGGTTAAATGAAAACAGATAGCGAGCCGCAAGGCGACATAGCAGTTATTGGTTTGGCGGTGATGGGGCAGAACCTGATCATGAACATGAACGATCATGGTTTCAGGGTCGTGGCTTTTAACCGCACTGCTAGTAAGGTGGACGCTTTTTTGGCTAATGAGGCAAAAGGCTCACAGGTGATTGGGGCGCAATCCATAGAAGAGATGGTTAGCCAGCTTAAGAAGCCGCGGCGGGTAATGCTGATGGTTAAGGCGGGCGAAGCTGTGGACCAGACAATTGAACACTTACTGCCTTACCTAGAGGCCGGTGACATTATAATAGACGGCGGTAATTCGCTCTTTTCAGATACCGCCAGACGTGTGGACTATATAGAATCGAAAGGCCTATACTACATTGGTACAGGCGTATCCGGCGGCGAAGAGGGTGCCAGAAACGGGCCCTCGATCATGCCCGGCGGCTCACCGGCAGCGTGGCCACACGTCAAAGACATTTTCCAGACGATAGCCGCCAAAGTCGAGGATGGTTCACCATGCTGCGAGTGGGTGGGCGAGGGTGGTGCCGGACATTACGTAAAGATGGTACATAATGGCATCGAATACGGCGACGAACAGCTGATTTGCGAAGCCTACCAGCTTTTGAAAGATCACCTTGGGCTCCCTGCTAATGAAATTGCGTCTGTATTTGCCGAGTGGAATAAAGGCGAGCTAGACAGTTTCCTAATACATATCACGGCGGAGATTCTGGCTTATCAAGATACACACGGTACGCCTTTATTAAATAATATCCTGGATGCAGCCGGCCAAAAAGGCACAGGCAAATGGACAGTCATTAACTCGGCTGAATTAGGGCAACCGGCAACTTTGATAAGTGAAGCTTTGTATGCCCGCTTTGTCTCGGCTCTCAAGGAGGAGCGTGTAATCGCCGCCAAAACATTAAGCGGACCGCCAGCGGTATCAAGTGAGGATGCTTCTACTTTTACTGAGAATATTCGCCAGGCACTCTACGCCTCAAAGATTGTCAGTTACGCTCAGGGTTACATGTTAATGCGTGCTGCTGCCGCTGAGTATGGCTGGGACTTAAATTACGGCGGTATTGCCCTTATGTGGCGCGGCGGCTGCATTATTCGCAGCCGGTTCCTGGGTGACATCAAAAACGCCTATGACAGAAATACGGCGCTTACGAATTTATTGCTTGACCCGTTCTTCGTAAAGGCCCTCGAAACTTGCCAGGCTTCTTGGAGAAAAGTTATCGCAAGCGCCGTGCAGGCAGGCATACCTGTACCGGCTATGAGCACAGCTCTGGCCTTTTATGACGCCTACCGCAGCGATCGTCTGCCAGCCAACTTGTTGCAAGCTCAGCGTGATTACTTTGGCGCGCACACCTATGAACGTATCGATAAGCCCCGAGGGGAATTTTTTCACACCAACTGGACAGGCCACGGCGGCACCACCAGCTCCAGCAGTTATAACGCTTAGCCCAGGCTTCTACGCAGGACAGACATCTCAGTGATCAGCTCGCTGCCCTTAGAGATATCCTCCATTGAGCTAAGCTGATTGCTAAGCTCCTGGTGCTTAAGTTCGTCTTCGGATTGCGGACCTAGGTGGACATCCAAAATTTTTTCCGTTTCATAGATATCTGTCTGTATATCTTCCCAGGCCGGATTGCCCCCCGCGAATTTGGCAAGATTATCGCGGTTAAGATACCGGCCGGCAGCTTCGAAGTCGGCAGCTATGTTTGGATACTCCGCCTTAAGTAATTCCAACTCTGCTTCACTTAATCCTCTAAGCGTGCGGCCAAAGCCGATGAATTCCGGCGGCACTCCTATGGAATAAAAACCGGCCGTAAAAGTGATCGCCCTCGGCAAAGTTTGCTCGCCCATCGAACGGGAATAAGCCCCCAAGCCGATGTGCTGGCGGCGGTCCCGACGCCTTGGCACAGCTTTGAAAATAGGTTGCATGCCGCCGGCAATGTCCGCTATGGTTTGCTTATAGAACTTCGCCGATTCTTTGGCGATTGCTATCAGCTGTTCCTGCTTTTTGGAATCGATAATTTTAGGCTTGGTATGGGGCAGGTCCTGCTCAAGTCTGGCTATAGCTGATCTGACCTTTGCTTTGGAATGGTCGTAACGGAAAGATGACTGGACAGTAACGGTGCGCACACCTGGAAACTCTGTTAAAAAACGCTCAATTTTTATGCTTTCCGGTGACAGGCCTCCCCGGAAAAGTAAACTGCCGCAGCCCATAATCGGGAAAACCTTAATGCCTGTCCGCTCGGAGAATTCATATAGCCTGGCCAGGGCAATTTTATTACCAAGCAGGCCGGCCAAAAAGCCGGAGGATAACGCCGAATCGGAGCAGGCCAGAAATGGCCTGATATAACCAGGCTGACGTCCAAAGTGCTGCTTATGCAGCTTCACGTACTCAGCCAGCAGATCGTCCACCGACAGTTGGCTTTCAACACTTTCTACAAGCGGTATCATTTCCAGGTGCTCATCGTTGGCCGGTTGATTGGGCATGAATTCCTTAGCCTTAAACCGAGCCAGACGCCCAAATAGCTTCTGCATATGAAGTATCTGGTCGGCGCTTTCTGTCATCGGTAAAATAATCTCAAATAGTGGTTTGTCGTGAAACTTCAGATCGCGGGCAAAGTCTTGGCCGCTTAAGATTACCGTCATGGCTTGAAGTAAATTGTAGCCTTTCTCCTCCCAGATGTTAGGTATGCGAAAGGTCAGGAATTTATCACAGCCCAGCTGGTGACCGGCAAAATAGTCGTGATGGTCGGTGAACAGACGGTCAATAACGGCGGCATCGGCATGCTTACCCTCCCAGTCCCACATATACTCGCCGACATCAAGGTCTTCAAAGCAGGCAACTGCCTCTGTAATTTCCTGATAAGCGCTTACGAACGGACTGCCGGATTTGTCCCAGTAGGGCGCAAGTGCATTATCAGGATGCTGTGTAGCCATAGTGCCGGGTATTTTTCTCATTATTTAACACTCCTTGCCACAAACTGCTTAATTTGCTCCAGGGCTTTAGTAAGGACTGCCTCATCTGTAACAAAACTCAGGCGGGCAAAACCAGGCGCACTGAATGCTTCGCCCGGTACCAGAGCGACACCGGTTTCATTCAGTAATTGCTCACACCAACCAGCACTACTTTTGGTAATACCCCGCAAATCAATGAAGAAATAAAAAGCGCCCCCCGGCAGATGGTACTTAAGATTAGGAATTTTTTTCAGGGTATTATCGACCAATTCGCGTTGATGTTTAAGCATTTCTAGTGTTTCTGCGGGCGGGCGGTCGCCTCGGGACAGAGCCGCTAAAGCTGCCTGCTGGCTGGGCATCGGGGCATTGCCGGTAACATGGCTTAAGAGTCCTGTAGCAGCCTTGGCAACTTCTTCGTCGGCAATCAAATAACCTATGCGCCATCCTGTCAAAGCCTGGCTTTTGGAGAAACCATTAATAATTATTAGCCTCTCAAAACCGCAGGTTGGAGGTAGCGTGAAAGCTTTGTCATAGACCAGCTTTACGTAAATATCATCAGATATAACAGTAATAACCGAGTCTTTAAGCGCTGCTGCCAGTTCAAGCAAGGACGACTTGGAGAAAACAGTGCCGGTAGGGTTGTGTGGTGAATTAAGTATAATTGCCTTCGTCCGGGCATTAATTCGGGCAGTGATTGCTTTAACATCAAGATCAAAATCGTCAGTCATGGGCACTTCTACAGCCACGCCACCGACCAGCTCAATTAATTGAGTATGAGATCTCCAGGCGGGAATGGGCACTATGACTTCATCGCCGGGATTTACCAGGGCAAACAAGCTGGCATACATAGCTGGTTTGGTACTGGCCGTAACCACCACATTGGCCGGTTGAATCCAGTTTAATCCGTAAAATTTACGCGACGAATCAGCAATTTGTTGCCTTAACTCCGGTAGTCCGGCCGCTGGCGTATATTTGTTCATATGCAGCTTCTCAGCTACGGCCTTCTGGATATAAAGAGGCGTGTCTGATGCTAATTCACCAGCTGTCAGGTTATAGATTGTCTTGCCTTCGGCCGCCAACTGCTTAGCATGCCTGTTCATAGCCATTGTCGGGCTCTCATGCAAAGTAGCCATTCGTGCCGCAAGACCAATTTGTGATTTATCTCTCTGCATAACTTATGAAAGTTTAGGCTATATCCAGTGCAGCCACAAGTAGTAAATGCTCTGGGATGTCCATATTTCCTTCATAGCACTAGTATATACTTTTGGTATGAAGAGAATTGGGATTGTCGGCACTGGGATAATGGGCAGCGGTCTGGCTGCAAGCTATCTGAAAGATGGCTATGAGGTCATTATATGGAACCGAAGTCCCGAAAAGACCAAAAAGCTGCAAAAAGCTGGGGCAAAATTAGTCAAAAATCCTAAAGAGGTAGCTCAGCAGAGTGATATCATTCTCGAGGTTACAGCCAATGACGAATCTTCGCAAGCAGTATGGCAGGGTGAAAACGGCATCCTGGAGGGTGCTGACGAAAGTACGGTATTAATTGCCAGTGCCACGTTATCGCCCGACTGGACAGACGAGCTAAGCCGACTTTGTGCTGAACAGAACTTAACTTTTTTTGATATTCCGTTGACCGGTGGACGAGTTGCAGCCGAAACAGGCACCCTGACTCTGCTAGCAGGTGGTGATGAAACCAAGCTTGAGGCCTTGAAGCCTGATTTAGAAGCTATAAGTTCCAAATTATATCACTTCGGTAAGACGGGCTCGGGCATGAAATACAAATTAATCCTAAATGCCTTGCAAGCTGCGCATATTAATGCTTTTGGTGAAGCTATGCGTCTTGCTGAAACACAAGGTTTGGATATTAATAAAGTCGGACCGGCCCTATGTGAACGACCGGGGGGTGTCGTAACCGAAATTACCTGGACAGCATATAAGCAAACTAAAATTCCGCTCACTTTTTCTGTCGACTGGATAACAAAAGATTTAGAATACGCCAAGCGTATGGCTGGCAAGATCGAAATGCCCATACTCGACGACGTATTAGGCAAATACCTGCAGGCCCAAACCTCCGGACATGGCAACGAAGACTGGGCAATCATTAACAAAATGTAAATCAGCAGGAACAATCATAGACCTTTCTATTTAATTACATAGCGTCCAAAAACTTAACATTAGTTCTTAAGTCCGCCTTGATGGGCCGCCAAGTATACGCACTACTAATGTATAATTACTAAATGCCGTCAAAGCTACTCAAAATCCTCAAAGACCCTATCGTAGCAATTTTATTAAGCTTATCAATAGCATTGTTTGTAATATATCAAGCAAACGGTGGCGAAAATGGTACGAATTCTCATATAAGAAACCTAGTAAACATCTTTCAAGCCCTTTTAGTAGTTCTTGTTTGTTACTTAGTAATAAGACCTTGGCTTCAACGGTCAGTAAACAAATCAACGACGACGAGAGGTAAGGTGTCTAAAAGTATCTTTGGCGTCCTGGTTGCTATCTTGCTTGCTATAGCAGTGATCGTAATACTTTTTTCGATAGCATTTAGCCTTGCTTTCAAACAGGGCTAAATCAGCATTCAGTTATCTTCGCCATTCGAAAATCCGACTCGATGCCACACTAAATATTGATAGTATACAAAGTATAGTTTTGGGTGTATAATATTAATTAATATATGACGGAAACAATAATTTCGGCAAAGGATGTGGTTAAACGTTTTGGTGATATTAAGGCCGTGGACGGTATTTCGTTTGAAGTCCAGAAAGGCGAGATTTTTGCTTTTTTGGGGCCAAATGGAGCGGGCAAAAGCACCACTATCAAGATGCTGACAACGATGCTTAGACCCACTGGCGGCGAACTCAGGCTAGCCGGGCACAATGTGACCAAAGAACGGGACGCGGCGCGCAAAGCTTTTGGCATCGTCTTCCAGGATCCCAGTTTGGACGAAGAGATGTCGGCTTACGAGAATATGGACTTGCATGCCGTGCTTTATGGCATACCAAAGGCCGAACGACTACCGAGAATACAAAAGCTGCTGGAGCTAGTGGAATTGTGGAAACGCCAGGATTCAATGGTTAAGACCTTTTCCGGAGGCATGCGCCGCCGGCTAGAGATTGCTCGCGGCCTGTTGCATGAACCGCAAATCTTATTTCTGGACGAGCCGACGTTAGGGCTAGACACCCAAACCCGCAACCTTATGTGGAAATACGTTACTAAACTCAGCCAGGAGAAGGGCATGACCATATTTTTCACTACCCATTATTTAGATGAAGCAGAGGCGGTGGCGCAGCGCATTGCCATCATCGACCATGGCAAAATCGTGGCTAGCGGCACGACCGCCGAACTATGCCGCCAAACAAAAACCAAGACTCTGGAAGCGGCTTATTTACAATTAACCGGCTCGACTACCCGCGACGAATCTGATGCCGGTAATAACGACGGCCTGAACTTCAAGATGGCCTTACGTAACTCGAAGTTGAGGTAATATGGATATAGTTTATAATTTATGGCTCAGACAAATCCGGCGCTACCTGCGCAGCGGCTCCCGCATTTTAGGCACGATTGGCCAGCCGATTTTATTGCTGCTGGCGCTCGGTTACGGCATTGGCGCCATTTATAAAAAGGCGGGGGCCGGCGATTACCTTCAGTTTCTGGTGCCAGGTATTATCGCTCAGACGGTACTGTTATCCGGTATTTTCTGGGGTATTATAATTTTGATGGATAAGCGTTTCGGCTTTCTCTCGGAACTTCTGGTAGCACCGGTCTCACGTATAAAGATTTTACTAGGCAGCGCCCTTGGCGGTGCTACTATTTCCGTTATCCAGGGCCTCCTGGTCTTCGCCGTATCTTTCGCGCTGGGTTTCAGGCCTTATAACTGGACGTTGGTTGCCCCGGCGGCAGCCATTTTAGTAATAATTTGTCTGGCTTTGGCTTGTTTTGGGGCGGGTATAGCTTCTTCTGTAGATGACTTCCAGGGCTTCCAGGGTATAAACAACCTGCTGGTGATGCCTTTATTTTTCCTGTCGAGCGCGCTTTACCCCTTGGACCACGTACCCACAGTATTAAGAATAATCAGCACTTATAATCCGGTAAGTTATATGGTGGATGCCTTGCGCTTCCTGCTATCTAACCAAACCCACTTTGGTCTCGAGAAAGACCTTATCATCATTAGCATCACTTTGATTATGTCTGTGGCTTTTGCCGTCAACCGTTTTAACCGCGTTCAGATATAAGTTATTCAATCAGGATTACGGTACTGCCGGTCCAGGTAGTTACCATAGGTAGAAGTTTTTTGGCATTGCTTTAGCGAGCGGCAAACACCGCCATCAAAAGCACTATAAGCCAGGAAAGCATTTTCTTTGGCCAGCAGATCTGGCTCTGAGACATTAGGCGCAAATTGATGGACCGGATAACCGATGTAAAACTTTATTGGTACGGTAAAGTTGCTACCGTATTCTTCTGCCGCATATTGTTTATTGGCTTGGCCAGCAAAATGACCGGTCGTTATGTGATCACTATGATCCGGGTAGAGAACATCTGAATAATTGCTCAGAGTCCTGATCTCGGCCGGCTTATAAGTATGCACTAAATTCGTCAGCCCGGCAATAAGCTGATCAGAATCATAGGTTGATTGATGATCGACCGTCTCAATCCGGCTCATTTTGCCCGTCTCCAACGAAGCTAAGCTTTCGTAATTCGAGATGCCAAACCCCTCGCCACGCAGATTACCGTCAGGCAAGTGCATAAAAATCAAGCTAATGGCATTGTTGTCACTAGGATTGGCAACAGTTATGAACTGGCCTCCGGGTAAACGCACAATATGCTGGACCCAGACTGCAGAGGAGCCGAGCATCTGAGAGTAAGCCGCTTCCGAACCCTGTTCACGAGACAGCCAATAATGAGAACCGGCCCCGGCATCGCCAGCTGTAAGATAGACGCTGCTAATACAATGTCCGGCTTTTATGTCATGCAGCAGGTCTGGATTCATAAATAAAAGGTCATCATCCTGATGAGCTACCACATGCATGATGGAAGGTGCGCGGCAATTAGCGCGAGGTAAATCGGCCAAGCTAATTGGGAGAACTGGCGGAGATAACTGAGACTTACCAGACAGCATTGTGGAATTCCTGTTAATACCATGATAGTAGAAAAGCAATAACTCCTTAGGATTGGATAAAGTGCCCGCTATTAATGCACTGCTGTTTGGTAAACCGTATGCAGCGGCAATTTGCTGGAAAGTGCAATGCGGATAACCGGTTAGGCTGCCGTCAAGCGTCAACAAATAAGCAAAGCTACGTTTTCGTAAATCGGGCTGCCACTCCGTGCTCGTCAAGTCTTTCCGTGGGCTAAAGCACTGCGCTAACGGCAGTACCGTCTGCTTATTAGATGTAGCTGATTTAGCTGGAATGACACGCCAATAATCACCCACTAAGACATTAACTCGGTGACTAGTGATGGCCTGGCCTATTATCTCGTTACGATGATCAATTGTGGCTACCGCCCGTTTCTGCGTTTTATAAGTATTTACGGCCGCTAGTGATCCAGAAACAATGCTGATACCCAGTAATAAAACACTGCCCAGCAATAATTCAGCTGGCATTTGCTTGCGGCGGGCCCGCGTTGCGAGCACCACGAACATGGTAAACAAGGCTATAGTAATGTAGCGCCCATCCACCAGGTAATAATGATCAGTAACAACAAATAAACCAATGGCTGACAGGGTAGTCCAGAGTAACAAAATCGCCACTGAAGTATCCCGGTCTAATACATTTTTTTTTGGTTTAATAAACCGTAAGCTTTCCAGAAGAAATTTAGAGCAGATAACCAATCCAAACAGAAAAATACAAAGGTTAATTACATATGCCGGTCTGGCTGCACTATTCATGTTATCTATGATCTTATGGGGTATTTGCTGAATGGTAATTGAGTCATAGGCAGGATTTGCTCCAAAATTAGTCAACAAACCAGTCACAGCATATATACCTCCCAGTCCTATGGCTTTTAATCCGTGAGCCAGGCCGAAGGGTCCCAGTCCGGCTACGGCCTGTGTCCCAATATGAGTTAAGTGAGTATAATTTATTAGCTTTATAAGCGCTGTTGCACCCAGTCCGCCACCAATGGCGGCAATAAACCACCGCCTTGACAAGTTGAGAAACTGGCCATTTTTATAAGAAGCGTAGCTCACCAGTGCCAGCACGGCGCCACCGAGACTCATGTATAAAAATAATTTGTCGCTGGCAATTAACAAGCTAAGAAGCCCAACAGCCGTGTAAAATTGCTTGCTTTTTAAGCGGGGCGCTTTTACTAAATAATAAAGACTGACTATATATAAAATATATTCTAAGTTTCGGGTAGTCGACATAGCCATATTTACAGGTAACAAACCGCCAGGATAGGGTTGAGCCGGTATCAGTAACAATACTGAAGCGAGGGCCAGGCATATTGTTCCCAGAATAACCGGTTGCCGGTTAATACGAGACAGTAAAAAGACTAACATTCCTATCGTAAGCAGTACTATAACCAGTGTCACCCCAATAAAACTTGCTGAGCTGTAGCCAAATAGCTTCACAATAAAAAACAACGGCCACTTAATCAGAAAACTGTGCTGATCAGGAAATACAGCGCCGTGAAAGGTGCGCCCATCCTGGAATAAGTAAGCGCTTACTAGCTGATCGGCATTACTCTGCTGCAGCCGGGCTCCCAGCAGGCCCCAGAATAGAGTAGTTCCAAATAGCACTATGAGGCTAATTACCAAGTAGGCACGAGCAAACTTCTGCCCAGTAATATGAATATGCAGCTGCTTGGCCGAAGTAGTAGCTAGCCACTTTCGATATAGTAGACCGGTCAATCGGCTAGGGTTTTGCAAAAATCTAGTGATTGTCATTTGCTAGCTTCTGCATTAACCGGCGGTTGAGCATGTGTAATAAAAATGCGAGTTCTATAAAGATAAAAATTCCACGCTGTAGTGATAAGGAGAGCCAGCGTTCGACATAACACTACTGGAATGACTTCTCCCAGCAGTTTAGTCACCAGCAGCGTGAATCCAAAGTTGAAAGCTACCAACAACGAAAAGGCAGCTATCTGGCTTAGTAAGATGCGGTGATGAGATCGTTTATCGCCAAAAGTGACTAACTTTTGTAGAACAAACGAGAGAAGCAAACCCAGCCAGAAGCTCACGCTCACAGCCATCACCCCGCTGGCACCTAAAAGCTGAGCAACAGCTATAACCAGGAGTTCAAATATGTATACGCCTACGCCGATAATTAAATAGCGCTGAATTCGGCTTGGCAAAATTGTCATTAATTACTCAGATTATAGCAAAAGGAGGCCGCCGTAGCGGCCTAAAGTTTTCATGCATAGTTAGGAGGATATAAACAGTTGACGGCGTTGGCAGATAACAAAAGACAGTGCCCCGACAGCTAGCGGTAACCAGTAGCTAACTAAACGATACAACAAAGCTAAAGCGAAAGCTGCGGAGACTGGGATGTTATAGGCTACAAAACCCGCTACTAAGCCGGCTTCGAAGCCGCCTAAACCCCCGGGCGTGGGAATAGTTGCACCCCCGGCTACCCCAAAGCTAAAAACTAAAAAGACGCTCAACAATGAGAGATGAATATTAAGTGCCAGAGCACAAGCCCCTAAACTAAGCATGTTACTAAATGTTAAGAACATTGAGGTAAGTAACGCGGCAGGCAAGCGTAACGGCCGCTTTCTGTAACTAAAAACTTGTTTGAGGACTTCTGTCTTTATCGCGTCGAGACGATTACGAAAGGTCAATACGACAATTAGTAACAGAACAGCGAGAACACCAGCTGTCTTGCTCGAAGTGGCCAGCGGTAAGCTATGTCTTTGCGGTAAAGATCCCGGGTCTGTGAAGAATGCCAGCGCCATACCTATCAGCAATCCATGTCCCAGTATTCCAAGTATGTTATTGATAGCGATCATGCTCGCTGCCTGAGTTTGACTATGCTTAGCGCGTCGCAAATATGCATAATTTGCTCCTGAAGCACCTATACCCCCGGGTAGCAGTCTGTTGATAAACATGGCAGCCAACTGAATTAACACCATCTGTTTATAACGCAACGGTTTAAAAGCTAACAAACAGTAAGTGGCAGCCGCGGCAAAATAGGTTAAGGCGGTTAAAACAACGGCCAGCACCGTCCAAAGGGGATTAAGATGACGTAATAAGTGCCAACTAGTTCGTAAATCACCGAGCTGCGGCACAATTACATAAAGGGCTACTCCAAAAATTGCAGTCAGTATAATATAACGATACCTAAAACGAAGTTTAGGTGTAGATGGCATAAGTAAGCATTATTACTGAGTAGGCGCGCTGCTGCAAGCGGCGGAACTAACTAGTAGCTAATTTATATGGCTAATTATTTAATTAGATTATAGAAAATCTTACCAATAATGTGCAGAAATCGTGTTTTAATATTTTAAGTATCTACTTAACGGTGATTGATAACCATGATAAGCAAAAAACTCACTGCTAACCATACCCAGCGCGCCTTACAAAGCTCAACTTTGTTGGTGTTGATCTATACGATCTTAATCTTTTTACTGCCTACAAATCAAAATACTATACTGACCTATCATCTAAGCTCAATTAACTACCGCATAATAGCATTCGTTATAGCACTCCCCGCCATGCTCTCCTGGTTCGCAGCGTTTATCGGCTACGTGGAACTGCATGAGTATGCCCATTCTATACGCAAAACTCAGGAAGGCGAGCATTTTAATAGATTGGCAGCTGGCTGCACCTGGTTGGCCTGGAGTCTTCCGGTACCGATAATAATTTCTTTACTTCTGAATGCCGCATCCAGCAAATGGACGAATTTACAGGGTGCAGCGATTATTATTAGCAATTATCTTAACCTGCTGTTACCCCTGATAGCTTTTAGCATAATTGGCACAGCGTCACGCGGCTTACTGGATGACGCCAAGCTTAAGTTTAGTTTAGCCAGCGCCCGAATTATTGTTTTTTTGTTTCTAGGTGCCGGCGTCCTATATTGTTATCTGACCTTCCGGACCTTTGACTCAACCAGCCTGGCTTCAACCGACAATCCATATTTTTTGCCCATCTGGCTGCTGGTATTAACCGTTACTATTCCATATCTGTATGCCTGGTTCATAGGCATCTTGGCAGCCTATGAGATCTCCCTTTTCAGCAAGCACTTAAGCGGCGTACTTTACAGGCAGGCTTTGCGCTTATTAGTCGGCGGCCTTATTGCTGTCATTGTCAGCTCTATTGCTCTCCAATATATTAATAGCGTGCAGCCACGCGTAAGTTACCTGATAGTCGATTATAGATTAGGGCTGACGGCGCTATTTCGTGTTATCGGCGGCGGCGGTTTTGTTCTTCTAACATTGGGCGCTCTCCGCCTAAAGAAAATCGAGGAGGTTTAGCGTTATGAATGCCAAGCGCAACTCTTCAGTTTACGATCAGGTGGTTCGCGTAACCCATATCTATCTGGGTCCTGCAGCCGATCGTTTTATAGCCAGGCAACTGGAAAATCACTTGCATAAATCACCTCAAGAACTGTCACAAGCTGATCTGTTAAGTCTGATTGACTGGATTCGTGTGGTAGTATCGCTGCTAACAGAGGATGACGAAATAATTGAAGAGTATACGAGTGAATTACGGAAATTAGCCCTCCCCTCAACTAAACCTAAGGATGCTTAGCGGCAATATTAATCATGGCTCATATTAATAATGAACTACCGATACAATCCAAACGTACCATTCACGAGCAGCAGGCCACGGCTGAAGCCTTGTTTACAAGTATAGGCGATGGTGCCGTATCGACTGACGAATTCGGCCGAATTACCCGTATCAATCCTGTAGCCAGGCAAATATTAGGCTACGGTGAGTCTGAGCTCATAGGCACCTGGTTTCCTAAGAAAATCGTGGCTGTTACCAAAGATGATAAGCCGATAAATTTGATAGATCGTCCTATAACCCGGGCTTTTCTGACGGGTAAGCCGATCTCAGAGCATGTATACTACCGCCACAAAAACGGTCAAAAAATACCGGTAGCGGTCACCGCTTCGCCTATTCTGCTGGACGGGAAACCGCTTGGCGCCATAGAGGTATTCCGTGATATTACATTTGAACAGGAAGTTGACCGCATGAAGAGTGAGTTTATATCCCTGGCATCACATCAGTTACGAACACCCTTATCAGCTATAAAAACCTATACCCATATGCTGAGCGAAGGCTACATGGGTAAGCTGAACGCCGCTCAGAAAAAGTCACTGGCTACGATTATCGGCGCCAGCAACCGAATGAATGAATTAATCAGTACTCTGCTCAATATAACCCGCTTAGAAAGCGGCAGCATAGCCATAACTCCAAAAGTGCTGCAACTGGATAAAGTCGCCGAAGAAGTGGTCAGCGAATTGTCAGTATTGGCAGCCAGTAAATCCATTAATCTTGAGTTTTACACAAAAGGTAAATTAAGCACCGCTATAAAAACCGACAATCTTCTTGTAAAAGAGATACTATCAAATTTAGTATCGAACGCTATTAAATACACACCCGACAACGGCAGTGTCAGCGTCACAGTAAGAGCCCGGCGGGCCGACATTCTAGTTGCCGTCACAGACAGCGGCTGGGGTATACCAAAACTTTCACAAGATCAGATATTCAGTAAATTTTACCGGGCACAGAACATTGTCAAGCGTGAAACAACAGGGACGGGCCTGGGCCTTTACTTAGTCAAGGGTCTGCTTGACGCTTTAGGCGGACAAATATGGTTCGAAAGCGAAGAAGAGAAGGCTACCACTTTCTTCTTTACCTTACCCCGTCCTAAACCTTTACCCGCAAAGCAAAAAACTGCGTAAACTATCCTCGGCGCTGAGAAGTAGCCGGATTATCTTGTGAAAAATTTGATACGTAGATAAGCCCGGATCATGATATAAGTAAAGTAAACTTATAAAGGAGACTTCCTGTGCCACGAATACTAATTGTCGAAGATGATCGCGACCTCAATAACGCCTACAGTATTATCCTCAAACATGAAGGGCATAAAGTAGTTGAAGCCTTTGACGGCAAGGAGGCTATTGAGAAATTAACTGACTTTAAACCTGATCTCATCCTGCTGGATCTATTAATGCCGGTTATGGGAGGTCTGGAATTCTTACAACAGTGGGATGTGCTTAATAAGCACCGGGATGTGAAGGTATTAATATTTACAAATATGGAAAATTCTCCAGAGGTGGCGGAGGCCTACAAACTCGGGGCGAAGCGTTGCATAATCAAGTCCTGGACAGCTCCGCATAACCTGGCCCGGGTAGTCAGTGATACATTGAAGGCCAAAGACGAGATAAAACCCGTCAAGGCGTCAGCGAAGTGAGCTGTATATCGGCGATAAACTGATCATTCAAGAGTTGCATAAGCCTGTCTAGATCCAGGTTATAGGGTATATGCTTGCCATAATCAATAACGCCCTGTTTTTTTAATTTATTCAGTTCTGTGGCCGCTGTTTCACGCGTTAACCCTGTCAGATTAGCAAAATCCTGATGGGTTAGATCAAGTGTTAACTCAATCTTGCCGTTAGCGGTTGCGCGCCCGTGAGTCAACGCCAGATAATGAAGTGTATAAACCAGTTTATCGCTCGCCCGTGAATGCTGGAGAGCATTGAGCCGTATAGAACCTCCTAATTGGTCAGATAATAGCCTCTCAAACTCCTGGTAGAGAAGCTCTGGGCTCCTTTTGATAAAATTTACGAATTCGTCTCGATCGATTACATTAACTTGTACTTCTGGTGTAAATGCCTCGTAATAATAGATAGCACTCGCCACTTTTCCATATATCCATGAGGCTGGAAAAGCATTATCTGCCGAGTAAAATGCCACGGGTTTTTCGTCGCCGCCAACGCTTAAATTATAGGCTTTTACAGTTCCGCTTTTAACTACCAGGGCACTGCGCGGCGCTTCGCCTTGGAAAATTATCATTTCGCCTTTTTTATAACTACGCATAGGATGCCTCTCTAAAAAGGCATGGAGGTAATTCACTGCTACATTGTCACTCATTACAGGGCATCATACCATTCTGGGGAGTGTCTGCACAGACCTATAGGGTATATACTATGGCTGCCCTTGGTTAGACGTGTCGTTGGTAACCGAGCTTTGTTGATCTGTCCCCAGTACGATTATAAAATCGGCATCGTAAATGTTAGCGTAGGGATTTTGTGTTATCAGATTATTGCCAAATAGTTTCTTCAAAGCGGCACTAGTAGCCGGATTTTTGCCCGCTGGAAGCTCGATAATACTCGTTGTGGTCTGCGTCGAGGTGCGAGCATCACCGACGGCATCGACTATGATATTGCCGGCGATTAGCTTTCGCTGGACATTGCCTGCCAGGCCATTGATTGTGGTGCCGTTTAGTACTACTACTCTGGCGGCTTCCTGGACAAGAGGATCGGAAGAGGTCTGGCGATTGATAAAGGCCTGGATGTCACTAAAGTTGTCGATACCTTTGGCTGGAATTAAGGCTGATTGTCCTTGAGGCGTAGAGTAACTAACCAGCAAATTTTTACCATTGGCTTTGTCAAGACTCAGTGACTGTATACTATTACTGTCGATCTTCTTTGTCAGCTCATATAAACGCCTCACCTCCGGAAGCTTGAAATCAGTTTTAACGTTATTGCCTATGGCATCAGACAGGCTACTTAATTTAGCAGGGTTTGCCAGGACTCCGGCCGAAACAGCTTTCGTTTTTAGGGCAACTACCATTTGACGCTGGTGCTCTGTCCGGTCAAAATCACTAGCCGCAAAGCCATAAGAACGGTAGGAGTCACCCCTCGCTCGCGCTAGATCCAAAGCCTGATGGCCATTTAAGAGATGCGGGCCGTTGGTTAATTTGACTAGCGGACCTTTGGTCGCCCAATCGATATTAGGATCGTACAGACCCCGCGGATCACTGCTTTTGATTGTCAGGTTAATACCGCCGACCGCGTCAACCGATTGCTCCAAAGCTTTGTAATCTATCAATGCGTAGTAATTAATCTTAATTCCCAGGTTCTGGCTGACTATTTGTGTTAGCAGCCCCATACCTCCCGACGGATAGCCATTAGCCCTATAGTCTTCGTCTTGGCCTACAACGTAGGCATTATTAATTTTTTGGTGGCCGTCTGCCGGAATGTGAACCCACAGATCGCGCGGCAGACTTAGCAAAAAAGCTTTATTGTGTTTGGTGTCTATACTCATGAGCATAATTGAATCAGTTAAATTAGCTCCGTTATGGCCTGGATCATCGGCCGAATTGCCGGCCAGGAGAATGTTGACACGTCCGCTGTCCTCTCCCTTGAGCTTGGTGGTCGTGAGTACGCCCAAAATATTGCCGCCGAACAGTTTATGGGCATTGTAAATAAATTTACCGCCAACCCAGCCGCCCAGCAGCAGTACGAGTAAGGCCACGGTAATTACTGATCGTTTAAGCGTTATTTTATGCCATGCACGGTATAATCGGCCGCGTTTTGTCGGTGTGCCGGAAGCTAAACGTCTTTTGTGGTAATCTCTAGGGTCGTACTGATAATTAGGCAGTGTGGTGCCTATACTGGGAAACTGGGCAGCTTTTTTGGCTACTACTACGTCCTGGCCCGGCCGTATAGGGACGGCAACGGCATTTAAGGAGTTACGGCGCGGCTTTTGTTGCATTTCAGGTGAACCTCTATTATACCGATAGAAGCACTTTGGTGCGAGTAATTTTTTATTACCCGGCCGGACTGCTATCATTTACTACCTCTGTCAGATATACTGTTAAGCAGGTTATTATGAAACTGGTTATCCACATACCCTGCTTGAATGAAGAGACGACTTTACCGTTAGTGCTTAGCGACCTGCCCAAGCATATTACAGGCATTGACGAGATCATAGTTTTAGTTACTGACGACGGCTCAACCGACAAGACTTTGGCTATTGCTAAAAAACACGGTGTCGAACACTTTGTACATCATACGCGTAACCAGGGTCTTGGCCGGTCGTTTCACGATGGGGCTCAAAAAGCCCTGGAGCTCGGTGCAGATATACTGGTCAACACCGACGGCGACAACCAATACCCGGGCAACCGCATCGGTGATCTTTTACAACCCATCCTAAAAGGGCAGGCCGACATCGTCATAGGCGACCGTCAAACCCATAAGATTGAACACTTCTCGCCTGCAAAGAAGATATTGCAACGCTTAGGCAGTGCCGTTGTCAATCGTGCCGCCGGCACTAAATTACCGGATGCTACCAGCGGTTTCCGGGCTTACAGCCGTGAATCACTCTTACGTCTCAATACCATCAGCCGTTTCAGCTACTGCACAGAGACCATAATCCAGGCCGGTAATAAAGGGCTGCACATCACCAGCATTCCGATCGATACCAACCCTAAACTGCGCGAATCCCGCCTGTTCAAATCAACAAGCGAACATGTCCGCAAATCAGCTTTTACCATCATCCGCGCCTTTATAATGTATAAACCCTATATTATCTTTGGATGGCTCGGCGGAATATTATTAGCCCTGGGATTAATACCTTTCGCACGTTTTGTATACTTCAGCTTAGAAGAGGGCTCTACGCGAGGCCACATCCAATCTCTGCTGGCAGGATCACTCTTAATGATCGCGGCATTCTTATGCCTGGTGCTGAACATCATTGCCGACTTGATTCGCACTAACCGCATCCTCACAGAAGATAACTTGGAACAAACCAAGCGCCAGCGCTTTTCCGCTTAACGCAAGTACTGGGTAGGGCGGTAATAGCCAGGCGTAACCGGTCCCAAAGTACGTTTTACGGCATTGTTTGCCGAGTGCACAGTACCATTCGGCCAATACCAGGCATCACTGCTGCGAAGGATATAGGTCAAAGCACCACCACCCCAAATAATGCACAGCACGGCAGCAGTTAATACTACGAGTTTCAAAGTTCGCCATTTCCTGATTAGTTCGTTTATGGCTGCGGCAGCTACAACAAAAACCGGCAACAACACCGGCAATAAATATCGTCCGTTGATAGCCACCGGCTGTCCGGTACGCAAAAAGGCCCGGTAGCCGTCCACCCATAACACACTGATATATACGGCTGTCACCGCAAAAAACAGCCAAAGAACAGCGGTGTTATATTTTTTGAAAAGCCGCAAAGCGGTAACTGGTAATGCCAATGAACTCACGGCAATAAGGCCTATGGCGCTAAGCGCCGGCACTGTCAACGGCCCGCGTGTTTCAAAGTCAGAGGCCGGTCCGTCAACGGCAAAAAATGTCCTGAACCACATTTCATAAAGCCATTCGCGGGCGTATGTTAAAGGACTGCGCGGACTCTGTGCCTTTGCCGCTTCAAAGTCGTAGTCGCGGATCCAGGGGCCGTATTCACGGCATTGCTCAACACTTAGTACTTTACTGCAATCCGGTAACGGCGTATGGTAGTGGACCGTATTTAGACCGTAACGTTCGACCACCAGTCCAGCAGACAGCACTAGCAATGCAACTAATCCCAAGCGAAGCCCTTTACTCAGCTCACGCCAAGCACCCAAAAGTGCCATCCGTAAATCGCTGATTGATCGGTAAGACTGCCAGAGACGGACAATTATAAAGCCGGCAATGGCCACAAGTATTGGCAAAAAGGCGTACTTAACAAGACTTGCTAATAAGCCCACTATGGCTAGCAATATAAATGTTTTGACATCAATCTGTTTCTTCCGGGCCAATGATGCGTCAAAAAGGGTAGCTAACAGCAAAATCAGGGCTACCATAGGCATCAAGAGGTTATCGTAATTGATTTGAGCCGCCAGCAAGGGCACTATGGGCAGCAGAACGAAAATAAGCAGGCAAGTATGCGCTATTGCCTTGGAAACACCGGTTTTGAGCAATAAACGGCGATACAGCACCAAGCCGCCCGCAAACAGACCAATATTAATAAACCTGAGTATCAGCACCTGGATAGTTTGACTGGCCGTAAACAGACTGATTAATCTATAAGGAAAGCTCATTAGGTAATGATAAAGGTAAGACGGGTCGCGTCCTACGGCTCCGAACATATCCGCGCCTTCCGGCTGATTAGACCAGAATGGACTTATGTGATGAGCGTACAGCCGTATGATACCCAAATGGAAATCCTCGTCAAATGCCATCGGGTAGCGGCCGCTCAGGGCAATCCAGACTGCTTGAAGCACCAACAGGGTTACTATAGCCCAAAAGAACATGGAACTGCCTAACAGCTTAATTATGCGTTCGGTATAGTTAGTTTTTTTAGGCATAACAGTATAAGTACAGTCCATTATAAGCTAATATGTTTAAGATGAAACGAAACCTCTGGCGCCAGGTAGCCGCAGTAGCTGTCCTGATCATAACTGTGGCAGCCTTCGCCTATTATTTTGCTAGTCACGCCGAAGTCCGCCACCAGCTGGGCCATACTTCGCCTAGCGTCATCTTAACTATTTTCACCCTGGATCTGACGGGTATAGCAGTACTGTCAATGGTGGCTTATGCCACCGTCAGATTATGTAAAGTAAGCTTGGGTAAAAATGAAAGCCTGCTCCTGACGGCTTACTCTTCGGTAATTAACTTCTTCGGCCCTTTGCAGAGCGGCCCGGCCTTCCGAGCCGTTTACCTCAAAAAAAAGCACGGTATCAACTTAAAAAACTACGCAGCCGCTACTCTGGTGTATTACTTTTTCTACGGCAGCTTCAGCAGCCTCTTTTTGCTTTCAGGACTGCTGAAATTGTGGCTGGTAGTAGCGGTAGTAGTGGTCTTGTCGTTCGCGGTCTTGGCCTGGCGCAGCCAACGCTTCGGCCCGCGCCTAAAAGAGCTTAACATAGGCGGCTGGCACTACCTGGCACTGGCTACGTTGCTCCAGGTAATAATCGTGACGGGCATATATTACGTAGAGCTAATAAGCGTCGCTCCAGGCACACACTTGTCCCAAGCCATAATTTACACTGGTGCCGCCAACCTGGCCCTATTTGTATCATTTACCCCGGGGGCAATCGGTTTCCGCGAATCTTTCCTGTTATTTTCCCAAAATTTACACCATATAAGCAGCGCTACTATCGTAGCAGCCAACATCTTAGATCGCGCTATGATTATCTTGCTGCTGCTCACTCTGGCACTGTTTATCTTTGGCACCCACGCACGCAGGCGGCTGGATCTGGCAAACCCAAAGCAAGTTAACTGAACCTTTTACGCGGCTATAACCTGCTTTTCCAACATTTCCTGGATGAAATCTCCGGGTAGGCGCATCAAACCCCGTACCGCTTTATTATCCGGAAAGCCTTTGAGTGATTCAGCGGCTGCGGCGGCATGCTGTTTGGCCGCGTCAATAGCCATTGCGATAGCGCCGCAATCTACCAGAGTCCTAGCTATTTCATTCGCTTCTGTTGCAGTTTTCGGACGTCCGTCGAGCCATAAGTTTGTCTTCGCGGCGATACTCTTACCGGCTTTACCGTCCCTAGCCAGCAGGACAGGCAAGGTGTAGACTCCGTTCATAATGTCATTGCCCACGGGTTTTCCCATCAGCTCCTCTGTGGAAGTAAAGTTCAGGATATCATCTACACCTTGATAGACTCTGCCAAATGACATACCAAAAGATTTTAATTGATTGACTTCTTCAGGGGGCATACCAGCCAGCTGTCCTCCAATCTCGCACGAACCAGCCATGAAGCCGGCGGTTTTCTTATCTGTAACAGTCTCATAAGCCTCTACTGAGCGCCGCGGATTGTATTTTTGCTCTTCTTCAAGAAACTGGCCGTCATACATAATGTCTATAATATCCGGCACTATAGCCGCCACTTCCTGGTTAACGCGGGTTGCTTTTACACTAGCTAAGTTCTGTATGGAACCACCTGTCGTAAAGGCAGCTATTACCCCATGGCGGCTATAAATAGTTTCTACGCCATGCCTTGTTTTAGCTCTGTCCATTGCGTCATCTATAACTAAGGATGCAATCTGTACGAACTCCACAGCAGCCGCAGCATCAATGATTTTCTCGTCAATTCTATAGCCCTGGCAAGCTGCGGAGGCAATTAACAGATTGGGTCTCAGTCGTCTGCCTCCACTATGGATAGCCTCTAACGTGGCGTCTCTGAGGCCTTTGCTCTCAGCACTAACTGTGACCTCCATGGAACGCTCTACACTTTCTATATGCTCTGCCATCTCATGGATGCCAAGCCGTTCTCCCATTTCGTGGGCAAATTCCGCAGACTTCATACGTTCCTCATCTAAAGGAGTTACTGTACTACTTTTCTGTGCTTACCGCAAATGTACCGTTGACCGTGTCGTCGGTATGGTCATGGATCCGGAAGCTGCCGGCCTGCACTAAAGTAATAGTCAGGTTTTGGCCTCTGCCTAGATTCCTCTCCGAAACACCGTCATACGTCACATGCTGCTCATGCGGCCCGAACGCGATTATCCTATCCTTATCATCCAAATTGGTAATGGTGAGAGTGTCGCAAAGCTTGGCCACGGTGCTAACAGGTACAACCTTATCATTTTCAATGACTACCTTGTACGCCCTATGCTCTCCGGCCTCACACTTTAGCCGAGCATGCCCAAGCTTAGCAGCCTGCGTATTAGTAACCAAAATAGCCCCAAAAACCGTAGCCGCCATCAACCCCACAATCAGGACAATTACCAGACCCGTCTTCAACCCTTTATTCATTCGTCCCCATTCCTCACATTCTAGCAGATTGTCAAGTCAGCACTTTTGTGATATTATCTTTAATTCAAGGGTTTATCTAGCTATGAGTAACGAATTGTACCGAGCAATAAATGCTCAAGAGCAACAAGCTTTTGTCGATATTATTGATGGGATTGAGCACCTTCTTAGTGGTTTTGAAAGCGATGCGCACAAATATCTTGATGCAGATTTCATCCTAGACGATAAACTTATTCTAGTAATAAAGGGCGAAAGCAGCGAATCAGAGATTGAAGACCTCGACATTACGGATCCAATTGGAAGGTGGGCTGCAGAAGTCACAGACACTGATAGTGAAGAGGCTGAAGTATTAGAAAAAGAGACTTTTGAGGTATGGAAATACAAAGATGGCTACCAACCAGAGTACGACCGAGCATTTTTCCGTAGAAACAAAAAAGGTGAGCTGAAGTATGTTCCTACGCCATCAGAGAGTCAAGCAATAGACCAAATAAATAGAGGTCAAACAGAAAGCGCTGAAGAAGCATTTGGTGTGCTCAGAAGTGCACTTGAGAAGCAATCTGAAGAAGCAAAAGCTGCAGAAGAAAAAACACGTATGTATGGCTCTCGTTTCACTAAAGAACGTTTTGATCAAATTATGGGTAAGTTAGGTAGACTGGGAAGCGCGCACCTCAAGTAGCTCCTGAAGTTCTTTTGTTGTGAAGTACGTCCACTACGCAAACGACTGAGGTAATACCAAAGTGTTATAGTAAAGGAAGCATGAGAGGTTTAATTGGCGGGCTAAAAAGTGAATAAAAAGTACAGGGCAGCGTTTTTTGGCGTGCTTGTTTTATGGTTTATCGGGCTGCTGGTCGTTTATCTGCATAATAGCAATTTTGGAGTGCTTAACCCTAAGGGGATAGTGGCGTTTAAGGAGCGGCGGCTGATGATTATCACGGTGCTTTTGGGGCTGCTGGTGGTTTTGCCGGTGTATGTTATGACTTTTGCTATAGCCTATAAGTACAGGGAAGGTAATAAGAAGGCTAAGTATTCGCCAGAGTTATCGGGGAATGTGTTTGCCGAAACGCTGTGGTGGGGCATCCCTACGGCGATTATTCTGGTGCTTTCGGTGATTACCTGGAACAGCAGCCATGATCTGGACCCGCATAAGGCTCTGGCTGTGTCGGGCAGGCCTATGACAGTGCAGGTGGTGGCGCTGGACTGGAAATGGCTGTTTATCTACCCGGAGCAGAACATCGCTAGCGTTAATTATGTGCAGTTTCCGGTGAACAAGCCGGTTAATTTTATAATCACGGCTGACGCGCCGATGAATTCGTTCTGGATTCCGCAACTCGGCGGGCAGATTTACGCCATGCCGGGCATGTCGACTCAGCTGCATCTAATTGCCGATAAGGCAGGCGATTATAAAGGCTCGTCGGCTAATATAAGCGGCAAGGGGTTTGCCGGAATGCGCTTTACGGCTAAGGCTAGTTCCGAAGCTGATTTTTCTAACTGGGAGAAATCAGCTAAAGAATCGCCTAATGGGCTTACTATGGCTGAATATAAAAGCCTGGTTAAACCGAGCGAGAATAATGCTGCGACCCTTTACTCATCTGCCGAGGCCGGCCTGTTTGATAATGTGGTGCATAAATACATGGTGCCGGGCAGGGAGTAGCGATGTTAGGCAAATTAACTTTCCACGCATTGCAGCATGACCCGATTGTCCTCGGCGCCCAGATCACCATGGTTCTGGGTGCTTTGACTGCCATAGGCCTGCTTTTTTACTTTAAGCGCTGGAAATGGCTGTGGCGGGAGTGGCTGACATCGCTGGACCCTAAAAAAATCGGTGTCATGTACATCATCGTGGCGCTAGTGATGCTGCTGCGCGGCGCTGCCGACGCCGGCATGATGCGCGCCCAGCAGGCCTTGTCTGCCGGTAATTCACATGGTTTTTTGACTTCCGATCACTTTCAGCAGATTTTTTCCGCCCATGGCACGATCATGATCTTCTTCGTGGCCATGGGACTGATGTTTGGCCTGATCAATCTGATCGTACCGCTACAGATCGGGGCCCGCGATGTGGCTTTTCCTTTCCTGAATTCGGTCAGCTTCTGGCTGTTTGCGGCCGGCATGGTACTGGTTAATCTGTCGCTGGCCGTCGGTGAGTTTTCCGCGGCTGGCTGGCTGGCCTATCCGCCTTTGAGCGAGCTGGCATATAGCCCGGGGGTGGGCGTGGATTACTGGATATGGAGTTTGCAGATCGCCGGGGTAGGGAGTTTGCTTTCCGGTATTAACTTCCTGGTGACAATTTTGCGCCTTAGGGCGCCGGGCATGACTCTGATGAAGATGCCGATGTTCTGCTGGAGCGTATTATGCTCGATGGCGCTGGTAATTTTCGCTTTTCCGATTTTAACCGCTACGCTGGCAATGCTGGCACTGGACCGTACACTGGGAATGCACTTCTTCACTGCCGGCGGAGGAGGGAACGCCATGATGTACGTCAACCTGATCTGGGCCTGGGGCCATCCCGAAGTTTATATACTTATCCTGCCGGCTTTCGGGGTCTTTTCGGAAGTGGTGGCTACCTTTTCGCGGAAACGGTTATTCGGTTATGTCTCGATGGTAGCAGCACTTATTGCCATAACCTTACTGTCGTTTGGCGTGTGGCTGCATCACTTCTTTACCATGGGAGCCGGAGCCAATGTTAATGCCTTCTTCGGCATCATGACGATGGTGATCGCCATTCCGACGGGGGTAAAAGTGTTTAACTGGCTGTTTACGATGCACAGGGGACGGATCCGGTTTACCACGCCGATGTTGTGGTTCCTGGGCTTTGTGGTGACCTTCTCGATCGGCGGTATGGCCGGAGTGATGATGGCCGTGCCGGCTATCGATTTCCAGGTACACAACAGTCTGTTCCTGGTCGCGCACTTCCATACCATGATAATCGGCGGCGTAGTGTATGGCTTCTTTGCCGGCCTGACTTACTGGTTCCCCAAGATTTTCGGCTTCCGCTTAAATGAACGGCTAGGGCGCTATGCTTTCTGGTGCTGGTTTATCGGTTTCCTGCTGGCATTCGTGCCTCTATATATACTGGGACTAATGGGTGCTACACGCCGCCTGGACCATTACGACGCCTCGCTGGGGTGGCAAGGATTGTTTATTGTGGCGGCTATTGGCGTGGCTATTATCCTGGCTGGCGTCGGTTTCCAGATATTACAGCTAATCGTCAGTATTAAGCAGCGCAAGGCTAATCTCGATACCACTGGCGACCCTTGGGATGGCCGGACTCTGGAGTGGGCGACTGCTTCGCCGGCGCCGTTTTATAACTTCGCGGTTATACCAGAAGTTAATGACCGTGACGCTTTCTGGGCCATGAAACAACAGAAAACTACCTCTAAACCGCAATACGAGGATATATATTTACCAAGGAATAGCGGCATGGGGCTGTTCATTGCCGGTTTTACTTTCGTTTTTGGTTTTGCCGTCATCTGGCACATCTGGTGGCTGGCGCCAATCGGCCTGCTGGGCATCATTGTCTCAGTCATCCTCCGCATATCCGATGATAATACCGAGTACCGAATATCGGCTAAGCAGCTGGCCAAATTGGAAGCCACGCCGGCAAGGGAGCAATCAGCATGAGCGAAAACACAGCCAGCCGGCAGCTGGAAAGACACCAGGCCGAATCCAAGACCCTCTTTGGCTTCTGGGTCTACCTGATGACCGACTGCGTGCTATTCGCCAGCCTGTTTGCGACCTTCGCGGTGCTTAGGAACAATACTTTTGGCGACCCTAGCGGCAACGACCTCTTCAGCCTGCCTTTCGTTCTGGTTGAAACGCTAGTATTGCTTACCAGCAGCTTTACAGTAGGCTTGGGCATCCTGGCTGCCCGCCGCCGTGACAAACAGCAAGTACTGATATTATTTGGCATTACGTTTTTACTGGGATTATTCTTCTTAACAATGGAGGTGACAGAGTTCCATAAACTGTATTTAGAGGGCAATAGCTGGCGCCGCAGCGGTTTTCTTTCGGCATTCTTCACGCTGGTCGGCACGCACGGCCTGCATATTGCAACAGGGTTGCTGTGGATGGCCGTACTGCTTATTAAAGTAACGCGCCAAGGGCTTGGAAACACGATGATTAAGCGGCTGACGATGCTCAGTCTGTTCTGGCACTTTCTGGATATCATCTGGATCTTCATCTTTACGATTGTCTATCTGATGGGAAAAATGGTATGAGCAAAAAGCCTGAGATAATAGTCTCTCGACATGAGACGGGACATGGCACGGTCCGCTCCTACATGATCGGTTTTATACTTTCCGTCGTGTTGACTGTGCAGGCCTACGCAATAACAGAAAACCATGTTCTCGGTGGCTGGGCTTTGGCCTTTACTCTGGCCGTCTTGGCAATAATACAACTGCTGGTCCAACTAATATTTTTCCTGCATCTCAACCGCGAATCCCGGCCGCGCTGGAACCTTCAAGTACTGGTGTTTGCGGTCGGGGTAGTAGTGATTATTGTTTTCGGCAGCTTATGGATCATGAATAACCTAGCATATAACCATGCCCACACTCAATCTCCAGCTAGCACTAACCAATTCATTATCAAAGATGAAGGGTATAAGCCATAGGCCTATTCCGAACTTATTACCAGCTAACAAAGCCCGGCATCATCTATGGCAACGCTATGACTGCTGCGGCCGGTTTTCTGCTGGCAGCCTCCATAAAAGGTACGTTTGATCCGGGACTATTTTTAGCAATCTTACTTGGTGCTTCGCTGGTGATCGCCTGTGGCTGCGTAATCAACAACTACATCGACCGGGGTATCGATCAAAAAATGGCAAGGACCAAAAAACGTGCTATGGTAACTGGCATAATTCCAGTACGTAACGCAATTATTTACGCCGTTATTTTGGGAATTTCAGGCTTCTTAATATTGGCCCTTTACACTAATGCACTGACAGTAATTATAGGAGTGATAGGGCTGTTTTTTTACCTGGTTATGTACAGCGTTTGGAAGCGCCTTTCCGTCTGGGGAACTATGGTCGGCAGTGTTTCAGGCGCCACACCGATTGTCGCCGGTTATACAGCCGTGACAAACCGATTTGACGTAGGCGCGTTCCTCTTGTTTTTGATTCTGGTTTTGTGGCAGATGCCGCACTTTTACGCCATCGCCATGTACCGCCTTAATGACTATAAAGCCGCCGGCTTGCCAGTATTACCGGTCAAGAAAGGTATGCGAGCAGCCAAACTGCAAATTATGCTCTATATAGTTGCCTTTATAGCAGCCTCAGCTATGCTCACGCTCTTTGGCTACACCGGATACACATATCTGTTAATTATCAGCCTGATCGGATTGGCATGGCTATGGCGCGGTCTGGAAGGCATCAAAACAACTGACGACAAACCTTGGGGCCGCCAAATGTTCTTTTTTTCCTTGATAGTTATTTTGACCTTCTCGGTAACGCTGGCAACGGGTGCACTTTTACCTTAAGATCACCGTAAGCGCTGTCACGAAGTAGCAGGTCCTAGCACAAGAAGTACAAGGCTATTTTATAAATACTGTGGCTAGTGTAAAAAATATATGGCAGTCAGAACAATAACTAAAACAAACCAGAGTGCCAAAACAAATTTGTCTTTTCTCTTTGTTTTTTGCCAACTTGCTTTATCAATTACGCCAAGGTCGCTCAACTCCCTAACCCAAATTACCGACTCGCTACCAAAGTTATAATTCATCTTGCTTTCAGGCGACAATTGCTCATTAATTGCCATGTAGTTACCGATTATGAATGACTTAGTAGCTGTCTTTACCAGTAAACCAAGTACATGCTCCTCTATATTCACGTCGCTAAAAGTAAGATCGAAAACAGTAGCCTCTTTAGTCTGAAATCGCAAATTTGATGTATTGTGCGATAAGTAACCGATAAGTATTTTATTCTCATCAATACCTTCCCAAGTCCAAGAAGTAAATCTACCGTTTGGTGTGGTGTACATTTTTTCACGCACTGGTCCTGTGACTTCAGAGCAAAAAGCGATGGTTGCGAAGCTTGTGTCTTCTTTTAAAACTCTGCTGACAGTAGCGGGATCGGCTAATAATTTAGTTTCTTGGATGTGTTTTGCTTGGGTCTTCACCTCTGATTGACCGGGGAGATTCACTTTACTAGTTTCCGTTTGTCACTGGTTTCATTTGCTTAAGCTTCTCGACTTTAGGTCCTGTGCAATTAGTTTCTTTCCCAAAGCCAATTTCATTTTCGTTCTTGGCAGCCGCTAATTCAAATTCATTGTCTTCGCCTGTGTTGTAAGTATTTGTTTCCTGATACGTACAAATTAAGTCTAAGTTATCTTTGTCGGTTTTATACAGCATCCTGCAGTTACCTGTATCCCCAGAAATAATTTCATAATACGACTTACCACCTTGTGAAGTAATTCCATTTTGCGACAAACTCGCTGGTTCACATTTAATAAACTTCTCCTGGAAGCATTTATTAGTGTCACATTTAGTAGTTTTGCTGGTTGAGCTGCTGACAGTGCTTGTGCTCTTACCATCTGATTTAGCGTTAGATTGGTAGACAAAATATCCGGCTGCCCCTAGCCCAAAGACCACAATAAAAACCAACGCTGCAAGTAAAATTGAACCTTGTTGGTTTTTCTTCACATGTAAAGCATAACCGTACTAAAGGTTTTAAGCAACAATAATTACTACTAGCAAATGGGACGCTCCTGCCTTGATCTATTATGCAGTTAGAGCTTATAAGCCGAGCCGTTTATAGCGGCACCCATTTTGTCAAACTTATCCTCAAGCCTGTCAAAGCGGCCATTAAGAGTATCAAAGCCGGCTTCTGTGTACTTTTTAAATTCACTGAGGTCTTTACTTAGAGAGTTAACTTTAACATTATGACCGGTGACCTTTAAGTCCAGCCCGTCGAATTTTGTGTCCAGTTCATCAACTTTGGTATCAAGTCCGCTGACCTTGACACTAAGACTATCGAACTTAGTGTCCAGCGACTCAACTCTGATATCAAGACTACTGATCTTTGTGTCGAGAGAGTCAAATTTGGTATCAAGTATCCCGACATTAGCTTCAAGAGAGCCGACTTTATTGTTGAGAGAGTCGAATTTAATACCCAGATCACCGACCTTTGCGTCAAGGCCGCCAACTTTGGTATCAAGATCCTCAAATTTGATACCAAGAGTGCCGACTTTATCATCAAGATTGCCAATGTGGGTATCAAGATTATCGACCTTGGCGTCAAGACTTCCGACTTTAGTTCCCAGAGAGTTCACCTTCGTGTCGAGTCCGCCGATCTTTTGATGCAGGCTTTTTTGACCAGATGTCAAAGTAGCAATTGAAGCACTCTGTTGCTGAAGGCTGTCAGTTAAATCTTGGAGGGTAACTCCTAAATCTTGTATAGTAACAGCCGGTTTAGTTTTAGTCATAGTATTGTAAGTATATTCCTAGCTTAACGAAGCATCAAATCAATTTGAGAAAATTTAATAACTCGTTAATAACTTCTTAGAAATGGTCTCTGATGTGGCCGAATGAGTACTCCCAGTCGGCGGTGACTTTTTTGTGGGGATTGAAGATACCTTGAGGATCCATGATTGCTTTAGCTTCACGAAAAAGCTGGAGCACCTCTTTGCCGTACATCATTTCCAGCCAGGGTCCGCGGACCAGGCCGTCGTTATGCTCGCCGGACAATGAACCGCCGTACTTCAGGACCAGGTTATTGACAGCTTTCATTGCCGGCAGGATTTTTTTGCGGTCCATGGGGTCTTCCAGTTTCATGAGCGGTATAACATGAAAATTGCCGTCACCCATATGTCCCGCAATAGTCGCTGCTAACTTATATTTTTTAATAATTCGCCGCAGTTTAGGTAAAAAAGCAGATAAATGCGCCGGCGGTACTACGAAGTCATCAATAAAGGGTGCGGTGTGTTTGTCTTTTACCTTGCTCCTGAGCAGTTGGAAGCTGTAGCGGCGCATGACCCAGAACTTTTCTGATTTACCTTCAGTCGGATCTTCCTCAAAGCCGTTAATCTCGTAACGGGCGCGGTGTTTATTGAGCTCCTGATGGAGGGCGCGGACTTTACGGCGTACTTCTTCTTCTGTTTGGCCGTTAAATTCTACCATCAAAACAAGTTTTGGCATGCCTCGTAACAGCTGCAGCCCATCGGGAATTAAGGTAATCAACAGATGAATGAAACGTTTCCAGCCAAGTAATTTCAGGAAACTGGGCATGAAGCGTATGGACAGCCGAAGCGTGGCGTCATCAAACGACTCAAAAGTAGCCGGTTTGGACTCCAGCACCTTGGTGATAATTTCGCCCAGATCATCAATGCCTTTCATAAAGAGGACCAGCAGGCCGGAATGCAGACGGGCAGGGACTAAGCGAAAGTGAATATCCGTTACAAAACCAAGCGTGCCCTGGGCGCCGACGATTAGTTTAGTCAGGTCAAAAACACCGGTGTCACGGTCCCAGACATCCCATAGGTTGTAGCCTGTGGAGTTTTTAGTAACGTGCGGCTTGGCACCCTTAATCTTGTCATAATTACCCTCGAGTAGAATGAACATCTTGCGGTAAACCTCACCTTCAAAATCCTTCTGCTTCATTTTTTTGTCGAGTTCGGCTTTTTTAAGCGGTTTTACCGTCCTCTCTACGCCATCGGCAAAAACAAACTTCAGTTCGGTCACGAAGTCTTCGGTTTTGCCAAATTCCAGCGATTTTTCACCGCCGGAGTTGTTGTTGACCATGCCGCCTATGGAAGCCAGCTCGCGTGACGCCGGATAGGTCGGCATCAGGGCGTGGTGCTTTAGGGTTTCGGCCTCAAAATCACGGTAGTATACCCCCGGTTGTGCCTGGGCGGTTGAGGCGGTTATCTTTTCGATACTGTTAAAGTGCTCCAGAAAATCAACTATGATCGAGTCGTTGATCGCGCCGCCGGACATGTCGGTGCCGGCCGAACGGGCAGTCAGGCTCAGCCCAGGGGTGGACTTTTTTTCATTACCTATCAGTTTGACGAGACGTTCGACATCTTTGGCGTCTTGAGGTTTAACGACCAGTTTAGGCCTTAGCTCAAACATTGAAGCATCATGGCTATAGAGGTCAAGTGTGGCGGGCTTGTTGTCAATCTCACCTTTAAAGCCGGCACTCTTTAGTGCATTGCTAATTTTGTCCATTGACTTAAGCTTAAGGTCTTTAGGACATTAAATGCAAGCCTTTGGTATACTCTAGAAAATATGCGCATCGCAATAGTGGGCCCGACCCATCCATACAAAGGCGGCATCGCCCAACACACTACTGAGCTGGCGCACCGTCTCGTCCGGGCAGGCCACGAAGTCAGTTTAGTATCCTGGAAAGCCCAGTATCCTTTCTTTTATCCCGGCGACCAGTTCGTGCCGACAGATAAACCGGAGCTGCCGCCTTTTACTAGCATAAAGAGAGTATTGTCATGGAAAAACCCAGCTGGCTGGATACGCTGGGCACGACGCTTAAACAAATTTGACCAGGTCATTTTCATTTGGTGGGTGCCGACTATCCAGGGGCCTGTATACTTCAGCATGTTGAAGGCGCTGGGTAAACGTGGAAGCCGTAACATCGTTATTTGCCATAATGTCATCCAGCACAGCGCGGGACCGGTTGACAGGCAATTAACACGGCTGGTTCTTAACCGGGCAGATACGGTAATCACCCATACTTCGGCTCAAGCCAAACTCGCCAAGAGTCTGACAAAAACACCTGTTTCCGTTGCCGCATTGCCAGAATTTTTCACAGACCAGCCACGTGCCAGGCCAGCCAAGGAAAAACTACATTATAATCTGTTATTTTTCGGCTTGGTCAGGCATTACAAAGGTGTTGACGTACTGCTGCGCGCGCTATCAGCTGTGCCGAAAGTGCGCCTGACCATTGCCGGCGAAATGTGGGGCAAGCAGGGGGCCAAACTCCAAGGCCTGATAAGCGAACTGAAGCTGGATGAGCGGGTCACGCTGCAGCCGGGTTATGTGCCTGCCAGCGATATTGCCAAACTTTTTTCGGGGGCTGATGCGCTTGTTCTGCCATACAGAACCGCTACAGCCACCCAAAACATTGGCCTGGCTTTTGCCCATGGCGTACCTGTTATTGCTACCAAAGTTGGCAGCATGCCAGGTCAACTGCGAGATGGCATGGATGGTTTACTCTGCGAACCCGGCGACGCAACCTCGTTGGCTGAAGCCATCAAACACTTCTATGAACCTGAAGTAGCCGAAAAATTGCGGGCTAACATACCGGCCAGCACGGCAGATACCGACTGGCACAATTACATAAGGACAATTACGAACCGGTCCGGCAGCTAGCACTCGGCCAGGTACGTCTGTATAATCATAAGCAACATGAAAAAATCCGAACACGTGCTGATTCTAGGAGGAGGTTTTGCGGGAGTCAAAGCGGCTCTTGAATTAGCCGACGATCCGCACTTTGCTGTTACCGTTTTAAGTGATGATGCGGACCTGCGGTATTATCCAACCCTTTATCACACTGCCACCGGCGGACAGCGTTCCAACTCCAGCATACCTTTAACGCGGATTTTCGCGGATAAGCCGGTCGAAGTCGTTCAGGGCACAGCTGCTACCCTTGACCGCAAAGCTAAGACAATTACAACTGAAGACGGCCGGACCTATGAATACGACGTATTGATCATAGGCCTGGGCGTCGTAACCAATTACTTTGGCATTCCGGGGCTGGCTGACTATGCTTACAGTATTAAATCCCAGGCAGAAGTGGCCCGCTTTAAGACACATCTCCATAGACAGCTGACTGACGAGCATCACCCCGATCCTCACTATGTGATCGTAGGCGCTGGCCCCACCGGCATTGAGCTGGCCGGCGCTTTGCCCGCCTACCTCAAGCACATCATTAAAAATCACGGTCTGTCGGCCCGGCGCATACACATCGATCTGATTGAGGCCGCACCACGTCTGCTGCCGCGGCTGCCCAAAGAAACTTCACGTACGGTCCGCCGGCGCTTGAAACGCCTCGGCATCAGACTTTACATAGGCAGCGCTGTCCAGGGCCAGAGCGCCGACGAATTAACCGTCAATGCCAAGCCAATCCGCAGCCACACAGTCATCTGGACAGCCGGCGTTACTAACCACCCATTCTTCACCGATAACCATTTCGTCATCATGGGCCGCGGCAAAGTTGCTGTCGACACCTACTTACAAGCCGAAGACAATATCTTCGTGCTTGGCGACAATGCCAACACCCCTTACAGCGGCATGGCTCAGACAGCTCTGAATGATGGTGGGTTCGTCGCTAGTAACCTACGTCGCCGCGCCAGAGGCAAAAGCTTTAAAAGTTACGTAGCTAAACAGCCCGTTACGGTTATTCCAGCCGGGCCGCACTGGGCAGTTGTACTCTGGGGCAAATTAAGCATACACGGCCGCTTAGGCTGGCTGGTTCGTGAAGCCGGCGATCTGGTCGGTTTCCATGACCTGCAGCCTTGGCCCAAAGCCGCCAAACAATTCCTAACCGAATTCAGCACTCAGGACGAGTGCGAAGTCTGCGCTATAGCTACAGCTAAATAATCTGCTATTTGCTAGGTTACAATAGAGCTATGCAAAAGGAGTTTCAGTCGGCGTATAAACAGTTAAATACGGCTCAAAAAGAGGCTGTTGATGCGATTGACGGGCCGGTGCTGGTGGTGGCCGGACCAGGGACGGGGAAGACCCAGCTGCTCAGTGTGCGGGTGGCCAATATTCTGCGAAAAACCGACACGGATGCCAGCGGTATATTGTGCCTGACTTTTACCAACAAGGCAGCCACCAATATGCGCGAACGGCTGTATCAACTGATTGGTCCGGCCTCGCGAAACGTAGTCGTACGAACCTTTCACAGCTTTGCCGCCGAAATAATGAACCGCTACCCGGACTACTTCTGGAGAGGGGCACGTTTAAGCGTGGCGCCCGATGCCGTGCAGCTGGAGATCATCCAGAGTATTTTGGCCAGGCTGCCGCTGGATAATCCGCTAGCCAGTACCTTTTTTGCCGGTACTTTTACGGCTCTTAGTGACGTACAAGGCAGCCTGAAGCTGGCTAAAGAGGCCGGCCTGACACCCGACCAATTACGCCAAACTATCCGGCTAAACATTAAATACCTCGACAAGATTGAACCCAAACTTCGCGATATACTAGCTCCTAATTTAAGCGCTAAAACACTAGAAGAGCTGCCAGCCGCCATTGCCGGTTTGCCGGAGCAAAAGGTGGAGAGGGGCAGCTTGTTATTACCGCTAAGTACTTTACTGCAAGAGAGTCTGGAATATGCCATTCAACAGGACGGACCAACCGGTAAGACCACCCAGACCGGCAAGTGGAAACAGCGCTGGCTGCAAACAGTCGACGGCCAAAAAGGTTTATTTACCGAACGAAAACGTAATGAGTGGTGGCTGGCAGTGGCCGACGTCTATGAAAGTTACCGGGAACAGCTGCATCAGCGCGGTTACTACGACTATTCCGACATGCTGATAGAGGTGCTGGAGCAATTACAGGCCGAGCCCGATATGCGGGCCGATATTCAGGAGCGTTTCCTGTATGTATTGATTGACGAATTTCAAGATACAAATGCCGCGCAATTACGACTGGCCCATCTTGTAGCAGACCACTATGCCGCCAATAACCGGCCCAATCTGATGGTGGTAGGCGACGACGACCAATCAATCTTTGCTTTTAACGGGGCCGAACTCAATAATATGCTGAGCTTCCGCCGCAGCTACTATGACACTAAGCTGATTGTACTGGAAGACAATTACCGCTCCGCGCAAGCTGTTCTGGACGCAGCCAACCAGATCATCGAGCAAGCTGAAGACCGGTTAGTAAACCGCGAGCCGGAGATTACTAAAAAACTTACCGCTAAAAATGCGCCCCAGGGCAAAGCACACATAGAACACTTTAGTTATCCCACCCGTCAGCACCAACACGTCGCGATGGCCAGACATATTAAAGAACTTTGGGAGGAAGGCGAGGGCAGTGTGGCTGTGCTGGCCCGCAAGCATGACAGCCTGAAGCAGTTAGCCCGTATTCTGCTCGCCGAGGGCATACCGGTGCGTTACGAACAGCAAAGCAACGTACTCGAACACGAAGCCGTTAAACAAATCTGCCTAATTGCCGATTTAGCCGTAGCCATCGCCGATGGCGACAAGGGCGCCGTCAATGTGGGTCTGGCGGAATTAGTGCGCCACCCAATGTGGCAATTAAACGCGATGACCTTGTGGAAACTCGCCACTGCCAATTACAGCTTGCCGGACTGGCTGGACAGCCTTTTGACCCACGAGGATGAGAAACTCAGTAATATTGGGAACTGGTTAGTCTGGCTGGCCCGGGTTAGCCGCCAACAGCCGCTACCCCTGGTAATGGAGTACATCCTGGGTCTGCGCGACGGACAATATTTATTGAGCCCTTTCAAGAATCATTATCTTGGCATGAGGCCCCTCACCAGTGATTACCTGGAAACCTTATCGGCCGTAGAACTGCTTCGCGGACTAACCCAGGAGTTTGCCGGCAGCGAAGGCAATCTGGCTGATTTTGTCCGTTTCATCCGATTAAATCTTAGCGCTAAGCGGGTAATTGCCGATGAGTCCTGGTTTATGAGCGGTGAGCGGGCGGTACAATTATTGACAGTCTATAAAGCCAAAGGCCTGGAATTCGACAATGTATTTGTGATTGACGCTGCCGAAAGCATGTGGCGGCCGCGCGTGGGTGGACGAACATCGCCCGCTAACTTACAGTTACAAGCTTACGGCGAAAAATATGACGATTATGTGCGTTTGCTTTATGTGGCAGCCAGCCGTGCCAAGAGCAGCTTGGTTGCCACCAGCTATTTTACTGATGATAATGGCAATGAACTACTGCCGACGCCCTTGTTAGCGGCGATACCGCTCACAATAATAACTGAACCGGCAGAGGAGCCGGCGGCCGTGCTGGAAAGCGGCTTACATTGGCCGCACCTTTCAACTAATAACGAGCAGGCATTGCTCAGTGACAGGCTCGAGAAGTTTTCCCTAAGTCCGACGGCATTAATCGATTTCCTTAACGTTGCCGAGGCCGGACCCGGTAGTTTCAGGGATCGCCACCTGCTGCGTCTGCCGACAGCTCGCTCAGCCCAGGGCAGTTACGGCACGGCCGTCCATGCCGCCCTGGAAACCGCCCAGCGGCTGGTTAACACCAGTAAGCTGGAACTCGGCACAATTTTAGATCGCTTCGAAGCGGCTTTGAGCGAAGAACATTTATCACCCCTGGACTACGAACACTTTAAAACCCGCGGCGAGAAACTATTGCAACAATTATTCGGTAAACGCGGTCTGACACTCGTTAAAGACGGCCTGGCTGAACAAAGACTTAGCGATATCATGCTCGATACTGCCCGCATAGGCGGCAAACTAGACCTCATCAACCTGACTGAAGATACGCTGCTGATAACTGATTACAAGACCGGCAAACCGCTCACCAGCTTCACTACCCGCGATCAGACCAAAGCTATCAAAGCCTGGCGGCATCGTACGCAACTGCTTTTCTATGCTTTGCTCGCCAGCCACAGCGGCCGTTTCAAATCAGCCAAAACCATCAGTACGCGTATGCTCTATGTAGAAGCCGAAACCTCCCGTGATCTCAGTCTTACGCTTGAACCCGACCCAGCCAGTTTAGAGCGGCTGCAAAACCTCATAGCCGAAGTCTGGCGGCTCATAACCGCTTTGAACCTGCCGGATACTAGCAACTATTCTAAAGATATCGCCGGCATTACAAAGTTTGAAGATGATCTCTTAAATAAGACTTTCTGATTACCTAAACTAACTTCACCGACTAATTATTTGCGAGAGTTATCGATTACTTCTTAATGCGCGTGGTTTTCTTAACTGTAGACTTCTTAGCGGGTTTAACCACAGCTGCCTTACCTGCAGGAGCCGTAACGTATGTACTCGTGCCTGCCAAGGCATTCTCAGATTCCGCAAACAGTAAGCCGTACAGGTTAACCCCAATAACAGCGCCGATTACCGGGCCAAGTACATAAGTGCCCCAGACCCAGGCCCGGACACCAAAAGCCACAGCCGGATTCAGCAGAGCGAAAGAGGCCGATGACGCAGCGATAATACCGAGAGTATAAGACAGCCCGGCAAAGGAAGCAGTTACAGCCCGGCTAAAACCCTGGTAAACAGCGGCCGCAAAACCAAAACTAAAGACACCGGTGCCAACAGCCTCGGCGATCATAATTCGTCCAGTGAAATGACCGCCAATTGGCGGTAAAGACTTATTGACAAAATACGTATAAAGGCCATACGCGCCCCATGCACCTAGTATCTGTACGGCAATATATAAAATAGCGCTGACTGTAGATACCTTACGAGCTGTCCACATGCCAATCGTGAGGGCCGGATTGAAATACCCGCCGGAGTTATTGCCCAGGGCAAACGACATCAGGACCATTGTCAGTCCTGCCGCACTTGCCACGAAAAAGGGAATAACACCAATACTTGAACGTTGTACGCTCAGGATCAGGAGCGTTAGCACTCCGGTACCTAGAAACTCAGCCACCAGTGTAGCTACTTTGCGTCTTCCAAACATATCCCCGAACCTCCTTTTAATTGATGTCATAAGAGTACCCTGACTTTACACTTTTGTAAAGCCCACCGTAATGGCTCAAGAGCTAAACGCCTTGCTTAGAACTCTCCTGTATCATATCTACTGGTAAATCGCCTTTAGTTAACACTGCAGCGACAGCAAGTGTGTAAACGAGTTCGCTGAGCAGTGCTTTTCGTTGAATTGCTGGCTGATCTGGATATGACTTAATCGCAATGTCTTCCAATCGCCAGATGTCGACAGCAAATACCTGGGCTCGTTCTCCGGTGACTAACCGGATTAATTTCTGGTTGACTGTATGATCTCTCACCTTATTCAATATAATTCTCCGCTCCCGGTGTTCGCCCCCCAGTTTTTTGACCACTTTACCCGCTGCAACAATGCCGTCCATAACTTTACGACCGCTGTAAGCTGGTTGGGTGGACGTATCACTGCTTACATAACGGCGAAAGTTGGCAAATACTTCGTCAAGTCCTGTGGTATCGTCCTCTAAAACCGAAATCACACCTCGAATGGGCCCTTCGTACTTAAGGCTGGCAACCATTGCTTCGGGCGCCCTATCAATAGCTCCACATCCAGAATCTTCCCCATGTGCATGTTCATCAGTATGCCCACCGAAATTAATTCCTTTTTCTACCAGAGTATCTTTCGCCTTCTCGAAAACCATATTCAGCGACTTACCATGAGCCTTGCCAAGACCGATCAAAGTAGCTGCGGTCATCGCTACGGCGCCGCCGAAGACTTTGGCACGATTAAGACTACGCTTAAATACTTCTTTAGCGGTGAATACTAAGGTGGCCTTACGTCCATCGCTGCAACCATCGTCTTCCAATTTCTGCCCGTCATCGGTCTTATCAACCGGCACTAAAATATCTGGCGAGTTATGAATAGTGTCGTCAACCAAAGCCAGAATTTCCGGATCTTCTTCCTGCGCCGAGATGTTGCCATGGCCAAACGCAAAACCTTCTGAAATACGCGTAACATTAAAGCTAGGTCGAGCTAAAGGCTCCCTCGTTTCGTTATCGCCAGGTAACCCTTCAGGCACAGGCTTCTCCATCAATTTTTTTTATCACAATTACAACTATCTTACATCTTTCAGCATATTTTGCAATCATAGAGCTGGTCGTGACTGTGTTTGTATCATTTCCTTCGGTTGTGGCGTTTGATGTTGGCTACCTGCAGGCGGACGCCGTGGCGGTCGACCATGCTCTGGGCATGTTCTAGGCTGATCTGATCTTTGGCTTCAGCTTTCATCTTGTGGGCCCGTTCCAGGGCTTTCTGGACTTCAGCTTCGTTAATATCGTCGGCATGGTCGGCTTCATCAACCAGGACACGTAAGTTATTGTCGGCTACTTCAATCACGCCCCCGTTAGTGGCAAAGTATTCACGCTGGGCGTCCGGGTCCTTAGGGTTCCGGCGTACGGCAATGGCACCAGTTGTGGCTACGCTGACTAGCGGCATGTGATCCTGCAACACGCCGATTTCACCGTCCAAGGTGGGCAAGAGAACCTCGTAGACGTCATCGTCAAATTTTTTGCCGCTTAAACTGACCAGCTGGAAATGAAACACGTTTATTCTGCTCCGGCTTTGGTACTTTTAACGTCTTTGATGCCGCCCTTAAGGTAGAAAGCGGTTTCGGGCTTATCATCGTGTTTACCTTCCAGGATCTCTTTGAAGCCCTGGATTGTGTCGGTCAGTTTAACGTACTGGCCCGGGTTATTGGTAAACTGCTCAGCCACGAAGAAAGGCTGGCTCAGGAAGCGCTGGATACGGCGGGCCCGGGCCACCAGCTGCTTATCGTCTTCCGACAATTCTTCCATACCCAGGATGGCGATAATATCTTGCAGGTCTTTATAGCGTTGCAGCACCCGCTGGACTTCGCGGGCGGTATTATAGTGGTCCTCGCCGACTATTTCCGGATCAAGGATGGTCGAATTTGAATCAAGCGGATCAACAGCCGGGTATATACCGATTTCGGTCAGGGCGCGGCTCAGCACAATCGTCGAGTCCAGGTGGGCAAAGGTCGTGGCCGGGGCCGGGTCGGTAAAGTCATCGGCCGGTACGTAAACTGCCTGGACAGAAGTAACCGAACCTTCTTTGGTGGAGGTTATGCGTTCCTGTAACTGACCCATTTCCTGAGCCAGGTTGGGCTGGTAGCCCACGGCTGACGGCAATCGGCCAAGCAGGGCAGACACCTCCGCACCGGCCTGGGTGTAGCGAAAAATATTATCAATAAAGAGCAGGACATCACTGCCTTTATCGCGAAAACCTTCGGCGATAGCCAGCGCCGACAAGGCAACCCGCAGGCGGGCACCAGGCGGCTCATTCATCTGGCCGAAGACCAGCGATGTGTTTTTGAGCACGCCTGACTCTTCCATTTCATAATACAGGTCGTTACCTTCGCGGGTGCGTTCACCGACGCCGGCGAATACAGAATAGCCGGAGTGGAATTTAGCGATATTATTGATAAGTTCCTGGATCAGGACGGTCTTGCCAACGCCGGCGCCGCCGAACAGACCGGCCTTGCCGCCTTTGGTCATAGGACAGATCAAATCAATCACTTTAATGCCGGTTTCCAGGATCTCGACCTGGCCGGACTGGTCTATCAGCGGCGGCGGCGCGCGGTGAATTGGCGAGCGTTCTTTAAAGCTATCTGGTTTACCGTCAATCGGCCGGCCGGTGACATTGAACATGCGGCCTAGCGTGGCGTCGCCCACCGGCACACTTATTGCAGCACCCGTATCCGTGACTTCGGCGCCCCGCGCCAGGCCGTCGGTGGAGCTAAGGGCAATGGCCCGGACACTAGATTCACTCAGGTGCTGGGCAACTTCCAGCGTGATCTCATTGCCGTCGTGCTCCAGACTAAGCGCGTTATAAATCGCCGGCAGGTTATTGGTGGAAAATTCCACGTCCACCACCACGCCCACAATCTGCGTGATCTTGCCGGTCTTAGTATTTTCTCGGGTAGTTGTGGCCATGTGGTTCTCCTTATCAGCTATTATCCATTTAAGGCTTCCGCGCCACCCGATATTTCGGCCAGTTCCTGGGTAATGGCGGCCTGGCGGGCAGTATTTAATTCCAAAGTGTAGTCATCTATCAGGTCATTGGCATTGTCGGTGGCATTTTTAGTGGCCAGCATGCGCATGGCATGCTCTGAGGCTAAACTCTCCAATACGGCTTGCCAGATCTGGGCTTCAACCAGACGGGTAGTGACCTGATCAACTACGGTTTCGACGTCCGGTTCAAAGTTGCTGATACGGTAGTTTCCCTGATCTTTGTCTGGTGCCGGTGCCGGCAGTAGCTGCTGGCTTTGCGCTTCCTGCGAGATCGTCGATTTAAATTTGGTGTAGAGCACGTTAACTTCATCGACTGTCTCGTTTTTGTATTGTTCGATTATAGTATTCAGGATCGGCCGCACATCATTAGCCGACGGCTGTTCGCCAAAAGGCGGATAAACGGCTGTTAAATGGACATCGTGCAAACGACGGACAAATTGGGCGCCCTTGCTGCCGATAGTAATAACATGGCTTTTTATTTTATCCGCTTTGTCCCGCTTAAGGCCGTTAGTCAGCAGTTTTAAGGTGTTAGCATTATAGGCGCCCGCCAATCCCGTGTTGCTGGTCACTACCACATACAGCCGGTTTTTGACGGTGCGTTTGCGGAACAGGGGCGTGCGTTCGACTTCGCTGGTGGCGTTCAGGCGCTTTAATAAATCGTATGCCAGGTCCTGGTAATCGCGGCTGGCCAGAGCGTGTTGCTGTGCCCGGCGCAGCTTACTGGCCGAGACCAGTTCCATGGCCTTGGTAATCTGACGTGTGCCGCGAATGGAGGTGATGCGTCGTTTTAAGACAATTGTGCTGGCCACTTCTTATTATTCCTTATCAGCCTTAGGAGCAGCGGCTCTGTAGGTATCGGCGACGGCTTTAGCCACTTTCAGGACGGTTTCATTCTGGGCGTCGGTAGGCTTATCGCCGGTGTTGATGGACTCTATAAGGCTGGCATGCCTGGCTTTTAATTCACGGTGCAGGGACTCTTCGGCCGCTTCAATTTTTTCAATCGGCACCGCGTCGAAAGCACCTTGTCCGGCCGCGTAAAGACTGCTGTACATCTCCCAGATAGCGTAGGGACTGAACTGAGGCTGCTTCAGCAGCTCGGTCAAACGCTGGCCGCGTTCAATCGTCTGACGGGTTTCCGGATCAAGATCCGTGGAGAACTGGCTGAAAGCCGCCAGTTCACGGAACTGGGCCAGCTCGAGCTTAAGGCTGCCGCCAACGGCTTTAATGGCTTTAGTCTGGGCATCGCCGCCAACACGTGAAACCGAGAGGCCGACCGATATAGCCGGACGGATCCCCTGGTAAAACAAGCTGGTTTCCAGGAAGATCTGGCCATCGGTAATAGATATAACATTAGTAGGTATATAAGCACTGATATCGCCCGCCTGGGTCTCAATAATCGGCAGGGCGGTCAAAGAGCCGCCGCCCAATGCATCGGATAGTTTTGCGGCCCGCTCCAGCAAACGCGAGTGCAGATAAAAAACGTCGCCCGGGTAGGCTTCACGGCCCGGTGGCCGCCGCAGCAGCAGTGACATCTGGCGGTAAGCCGCGGCATGTTTACTCAGATCGTCGTAAATTATCAAAGCGTGCTGCTTATTGTCACGGAAATATTCACCCATAGCCGAACCGGCATAAGGCGCCAGATAGAGCATAGCGGCCGGATCGGAGGGACCGGTGGCCACGATAATCGTCTGGTCCATCACGCCTTCACGTTTCAGGCGCTCCTGCAGGGCGGCGATTTTTGATAATTTCTGGCCGATGGCTACATAAACGTTAATCACGCCGGTCTTTTGTCTGGCCTGGTTAACCATGGTGTCGACGGCAATAGCCGTTTTGCCGGTCTGGCGGTCACCGATAATCAGCTCCCGCTGGCCGCGGCCGATCGGTACGGTAGAGTCTATAGCCATCAGGCCGGTCATCAGCGGTTCATGCACGTGTTTGCGGTCCAAAACACTGGGGGCGGGACGTTCGACCCGGCTTGTCTGTTTAGTTTTGATAGGATCGCCGCCGTCCAGCGGGTTGCCAAGCGGATCAACCACCCGGCCGACCAGTTCCGGCCCGACAGGCACTTCCAGCACCTGGCCGCTCAGCCGTACTTTAGCGCCGGCTTTGACATCAGTGTCTTCACCGAGCAGTACGGCCCCGATTTCGTCTTCGCCGAGGTTGAAGGCAAAGGCCGTAACCTTTTTACCGCCGGTACCTTCGACTTCCAGCATTTCGTTATAGCCGGAGCCTGCAAGACCGTAAACCCAGGCTATGCCGTCACCTACCCGGGTAACCACGCCGACATTTTCAATTTCCGGACGTTGCTTCAGTTCGTCAATCGCTGCCCGGATGTCATCTGATAATTGGGTAATTGATAATTCTGCCACGGTTTTAAACTTCTCCGACTGCCGTTAATTGTTTAAACCTGTTCAGTTTCGCTTCAACGCTCAGGTCGAGCTGCCTATTCGCCAGATTGAGGCGTACGCCGCCAATTATCTCCGGATCGTGAGCTTCAGTCACTATAATCTGCTTGGATTGCGGATAAAGTTGTTTTACCTGGCGCGTGATGTCGGCCTTGACGCCAGGCGTTAAGCTGTGAGCACTGCTGGCGATAACTTCCACATGACCGGCCTCAGCCCAATCAGCCTGGACGTCACGCAGTACCGAGTCAAGTTCGCTGACCCGCCTCTCACTAAGCATATAGGCCGCGATCTCGGTAGTGAACTTATTAGATATCCCATTTTTTAAGGTATGGCTAGCAATAATTTGGGCGATGCGGGTACGGCGCTGCTTATTCATGCGCTCATTTGTCCTTTAAGAGCCCGCTCAATCAGGGCGGCATCTTTCTTGGCATCAACTTTTTCATCAATAATGACTTCGGTAGCATCGGCAATCAGACCAACCAGTTCTTTCTCCAGCTGTTTGCGGGCGCGGGCCGTGTCCTGGATGATCCGCGACTCCGCGTCTTTCAGGATACCGGCCGCCTTTTCCCGGGCTTTATCCTCTGCCTCGCGAATTGACTGGCGGGCAGCCTCCTGCGCCCCAGTTATGATACCGTCGGCCGCCTGCCGCGCCTCGTGCAAAGCCTTTTCGACCCTAGCCTCCAGTGCTGCCTGCTCCTTTTTCAGTTGTTCGCCAAGCTTAACACCGCCCTCAATCGTTTGCCGCCGCTCGTTTAAGACTTTGAGGATCGGCCCGAAAGCATAGCGCCTAAGCACCAGGTAGGCCAGTACAAAAGTTACTAATTGGATGACAAAAGCTTTGCCGTCGACACCTAATGCCCCCAGGCCGGATGAACTTTCACCAAAATGTGTAAACAGGACAGGTGCCATATACAAAAGTTCCCTTATTTAACGATAAAGATTGATGCGAATGCCAAAAGACCAAAAAGCTCGACGATGGCCACAAATATCAAAGCCTGGCCAAGAAATTTAGCCGCTTCGGGATTGCGCCCGACGGCTTGTAAATAGTTGCCGCCAATCAGGCCGATGCCTATAGCCGGGCCGATAAATCCGCCGCCGATCATCAGACCTTTACCAATAATTGCCGTGTTAACGGCGTCTGCGATGATTGCCATATTATTTGATTAACTCCTTATAATTAGCTTATTAATTTCATAGATGACCAAACTTAAGCCTGCCCATGTACTTTTCCCGTTGTTTGTACCCCTATTGTTTCAGGAACGCCATCATCGGTCAAGTCCGGATCAGCGGCATGTTCCTCGGCATGGTTAACGGCAATTGCCAGGTACATGGTACTCAAAATAGTAAAGATATAAGCCTGCAGCGCCGCCACCAGTATTTCCAGTAAAGTAAAGGGCAAAGCAGTCAGCGGCGCCGCCACATGGCCCAGGTAGGCAAACACGGCGATGACGATCTCGCCGATGGTTATGTTCAGGAAAAGCCGGAGCGACAGGCTAAGTACACGGGTCAGGTCCGTGAACATTTCCAATAAGCCGATCACAAAGTACAGCGGATTAAACGGATTGCCGATAAAGAAGTGCCTTAAATACTTGAGCGGTCCGCCGGCTTCCCTTATAGAAGCACCGTAAACCAGTAACATTGTCACTACGCCAATCGCCAGAGTGCCGTTCAGATCACCGGTAAAAGGCCGCAGCAGCGGGTTTTCGCCGGAGCGAAAGCCCTCGCCCACCACCGGCAGCAGGCCCAGCCAGTTATTAAGTAATATAAAGAAGAATAGCGTCACAAAAAACGGCACGTACTTGCGTCCGACTTTTTTATCTTCAAACGCGTTCTCTACTAAATTAGTAATGAAATCCACACCGACTTCTATAAACTGCACCAGGCCGCCCTTAGGCTTAATTGTTACCCGCCGGGCTACCCACATAAGCAGCACTATTATTGCCAGAACACAGACCCAGCCATACAAAATAGAGTTGGTAATACTGAATCCGGCCAGGTTCAGGACACTTTTAGGAGCGACGTGCACTATCGGGCCGGCCTCGCCAAAGCGTGCCAGCAGGCCGGCTATCATAAGTGCTTCTCCTGCTTATTACTCTGAACCGGCAAGCCGTTAACTTCCTGCAGCATACGCCATAGCACCAGTGCCGTACCGGCCAGTGCCACCACAAAGCCGCCTATAGTAAGCCAGGGTGCCGCGTGCCAGTGTTGGTCAAGTTTAAAACCGCCGATAATCGGCACCAACACCACAATAGCCAGCCGCCAGCTCATATCCAGAGCCTGGGTAATAAATATTGAACTGGGGCTGCTCGTTTTCTCCACCTTGGATGAACTTTTCTTCATTCTTAGCTATTGTACCAAACGTGATTTATCTCACGCAACCCGCCCTCACTTTAGCTTTACTTTACAATGTATAGTGATATCATGGATGTATGGCAGATGATAAAAAGATCACGATTTACGGCGCGCAGTGGTGCGCCTTTTGCCACACTGCCATGCAGTACCTTGACGGCAAAGATGTTAAATACACCTATATAGATGTTGATAAAGAGCCGGCTAAAGGGCTGGAAGCTGTCGAAAAGTCCGGCCAGCGGGGCATTCCAGTCATCGATCTAGCCGGCGATATAATTGTCGGCTTCGACCGCCCCAAAATCGACGCCTCCCTCCACTCCCATCAACTCGTCTAAACATATTCTAGTAGCCGGTTTGTAGTACCATAAGAGATAAGTTATGGCTTTTGAAGATTTTCAGACTAAAGATTCGGTAGTGATCGTCTATACCGGCGATGGAAAAGGTAAAACTACTGCTTCTTTGGGGCTGATGGCCAGGGCGCTCGGGAACCGCTGGCGGGTGGCTTTCATTCAGTTTATAAAATACTGGGGGGTCAGCGAGCATGTGTTTATCCGGGACATCCAGCCTTTGTATAAGGACCAGCTGTATTTTTACAAAGGCGGTAAAGGTTTTTACCAGGCCGGGGAACTGAGCGAACAGCATATATCAGAAAAGCAGCACAAAAATGCGGCACTGGAGACTTATAAAGAAGCCTTAAAGTGCGTTACTAGCGGAGACTACGATCTGGTGATTTGCGATGAAATCAATAATGCCGTGCATGACGGGCTTTTGGCAGAGAAACAGCTCAAAGAACTCATGACTAACCGCGCGCCCAAAACCAGCCTGTGCCTGACCGGACGCAATTTTCCTGTAAAATTACTGGATAAGGCAGACATAGCCACCGATATGAAAAAGCTCAAGCATCACTTTGATGACAAGTTCCTGGCCAACAAAGGCATTGATTTCTGATGTCTAAGCCAACTCTGTATCTGTTCATCGGCTACCCCGGAGCAGGTAAGACTACTGTGGCGAAAATTATAGCCGAGGCGACAGGGGCGGTGCATTTATGGTCTGACCTGGAAAGACATAAGCTGTTTGAACAGCCGACTCATTCCGAACAAGAGAGTCTTACCCTTTACGATAATCTTAACCGGCGCACCGGGGAACTGCTGGCGGCCGGCCACAGCGTAGTTTTTGACACCAATTTTAATTTTTCGGCTGATCGCCGGAAATTGCGTAATATAGCCACGCGACATGGGTCAGAAACTCTGGTGATATGGATAGATACCCCTGTGCAAGTCGCCAAAGACCGTGCGGTTCATACGCAGTACAGCCGCAATGGTTATACCGCCCGGATGACAGAACAGCGATTTGACGCTATAACTGCCAAACTGGAGCCGCCGGCAAAAGATGAAAAAGTTATTAAAATTGACGGTACGAAACTTGACAGGCAAGAGGTGATCGGGATACTTAGTCTGTAGATGGCAAGCAGATATAGAAGAAGACACGGATTGTTAGCAACGGCGCTTACAGTGATCGCGCTTATATTGTTTTTGACTCAAAAAACCAGCGTGGCTCCCAATGCCAAGCAAGCGGTTCAAAGTAATCAACCCGGGTTATACAGCGTGGCCTACTTCGTCGACGGCGATACTATTGCTGTAAATATGAATGGAAAAGTAGAGAAAGTACGCTTCGTAGGCATAGATACTCCGGAGACCCATAAGCCGAACACCCCGGTTCAGTGTTACGGACCGGCGGCTGCCGCTTTCACAAAAAACACTATTGGCACTAATCATATCCGCCTGGTTTCCGATTCGCTTAGTACCGACCGGGACCGTTACAGCCGTTTGCTGCGCTACGTCTATTTACCGGATGGCACTAATGTTAATGAGCGGCTGATTCAAGATGGCTACGCCTTTTACTACCCTTACTTTCCGTTTACTAAATCCGATCAGTTCGCGGCGGACCAGGCAGCTGCCATGGCAGCAAACAAAGGCTTATGGGGTAATTGCAGCCCTACCCAGACCGACAGGGGCGGATATATTTCTAACCCGCAAGGTTAAGCTGTATTTGTAGTAGGGTCAACCCGGGCACTCGTTGCCGACAATAGCTGGCTTAACGAATATACGCCGGTAGCAGGATTATAACTCCGATAAATTAAACGCCCCGGTAAATAGCCCAACCAGCAGACGAAGAGTACGGGGTACATATGCCGGCGGCTCTTTAAACTGTGCCAGGCATAGGTGCGGGGACTAATAAGGGTATAGCGTACATAGGCCCCAAATCCGGTGTCTATGCGCCGTGAAGATACGCCGGCCACCAGGCTTTCGTCGTATACTACCCGGTAACGATGAGCTTGCAAATGAATGCCCAGGTCGAAATCTTCGTGCATAGCGGATTGACTGCACAGGTCGGCGCGGATTTTCTGCCAGGCACAGCGGCGAACAGCCATATTTGCCCCCCACAAGAAGTTATTAACGCCCAGTTTACGGGCTAAATGACTCCTGAGCCGTAAATCAATCGAGTCGGCTATGCCTGACCAAGCGAAGTCATAATAATGAGGGGAGCCGGAAACTGCAGTAATAGTTTTATCGGCAAAAATTGCCTGGATCTGACCGGTCCATTCCCCGGGCAATAATGTATCAGCATCAATCCGGCCGATTATCTCGCCGGTCGCCGCGTCAAAACCCTTATTACGGGCGTAAACTACACCCTGTTTTGTCTCGCGCAAAAGGCGGGCGAAAGGATAACGTTTGGTGATCGAAACCGTGTTATCGGTTGAATTATTATCCACCACAATAACTTCATGCGCAGGCAGAGTCTGGGCGGCAATTGCTTCCAGGCAGGCGCCTAAGCGTTCGGCTTCATTGTATACTGGGATGACAATACTTATTTTCATAGACTGGTATTTATTATATGGTAAAGCGCTCACGATTGCATAGCGGCCGGCTCACGCGCAGCTTAAAAAGATGGCCCGCTCATTATTGGCACCACAGCCTATGGCATAAGTTCATAACTGTACTTGTGATGCTGGTAGTGCTGTGTGTTGGCATGATGTATGGCATTGCCTGGTGGTATATTCACTCCGAACAGAGCAAACCATTGCAATTTGGTGTCAGTTTCATTCCTGATTACGCCCAGAATCTGGGTGTTGATCCACAGCAAACCATGGACGCGTTACTGGGCATCGGCGTCAAACAATTCCGCCTGGTCAGTTACTGGAGCGACATAGAGCAAACACCCGGTAATTATGATTTCAGCCAATTAGACTGGCAGTTTCGTAAAGCCGAGGTGAAGCACGCCAAGGTCATA
>JBBSHY010000004.1:0-42901 GCA_038232415.1 Saccharimonadales bacterium (SeqCode)
ATGAAAAGCTGATACACCGCTCATCCCTGCTTATTCTTCCGATGCCTGGCTTTTTGCTATACTGACCTCTATGTCACTTCCAAAAGTCGTCACTTTTATTGCTCTGTTGGCGGCCATTGTAATGGTTGGTCTGGCCTTTGCCCGTCACAGAACTACAAACCTGTCTGCCAAACCGGCGGCCAGTATTCCGGGGGCGATTCGTTATTTGCCCCTGGGCGATTCGTATACCATCGGCCAATCAGTACCGGAACAGGACCGCTGGCCAAATCAACTAGCCGCAAGGCTGGCAGCTAAAGGTACAACTCTTCAGATCGTGGCTAATCCGTCGGCCACCGGTTACACTACACAAGATTTGATCGACCATGAGCTGCCGCTGGTTACTCAGCTGAAGCCGGATTTCGTAACCATCCTGATTGGCGTCAACGATTACGTGCAAGGCGTGCCAATAGGCACTTTTCAAAAGAATCTGGCGTACATTGTAGCAATGTTGCAACAAGAAATGACCAAGCCCAAAAATATTGTGCTTGTCACCATTCCCGACTACGGTAAAACACCTGCCGGCGCCCAATTTGGCTCGCCTCAAACCTCTCAAGCCGGCGTGGAGGCCTTCAACGCCATTATCCAAAAAGTTGCCAGCAACCAAAAACTACCGCTAGCCGATATATTTCCCATCAGCCAGCAAGTTGCCGATGACCCTTCGTTAATCGCCGGTGACGGCTTACACCCATCGGGCAAACAGTATACCGCCTGGACTAACATTATTTACGATACCATCCAGAGCAGCGGCCTACTCAAATAAAAATATTTTCTGGAGGTTCATAGGGCTATCCATCCAGGCCGTACGATTAGTTACAGTGCATCTTAAGAAACCTGGTTAAGCTAGGGTTAATACTACATAATTATATTGGGGATTCCATGGTATCAGTCGCACTCTTAGCAACTTTAGAAGCCAAACCAGGTAAAGTAACCGAGCTGTCGGATATGTTGAAAGGTGCGTTAGAGCTAGCCCAAGCCGAACAACAAACCATATCGTGGTATGCACTGCAGATAGGTGAAACCAAGTTTGGCATTTTTGACACGTTCGAGAGCGAGGAAGGTCGCCAGGCCCATCTAAACGGTCAGATCGCAGCCGCTTTAGTGGCGCATGCTGACGAACTTTTATCTGTGCCGCCCAAAATTGAACAAGTTACGATCTTGGCTGCCAAAGTGTAGAATTCTACTGGCTTTAACACAAAACTTCCCTGTCCGAAAACAGCGGTTTTACTGTTACAAGCTTAGTATACGGTCAGGTCTTGTTTGATGCACATCTTGGCTGGGGCTAGGGGACATACGTCGCACTTTAAAACATCCGACCCTACCGCTGAGATGTGGTCATTGATTATTTAGCGAACAATGTCTGGCTTGCTTGAAATTCCAAAGCCAAGTAAATCCGGTGCAATGACTACCTATTTTTTTAGAGGAATATGCTCAAGCACCGTACCCCAATACGCAGAAGAGCCTAAAAGTCCATATATAAGCAACAATGGCTCACCTGGGCCTTGTCGATGCACAAAAAGCTGTCTATCCGGAAATAGCTTTAGTTTTATTTTCTCTGGGCAAAGTCGTCATATATATATACTATTGGTGTTAATGAATCCGATTATTACAAGTGTAAGTAATTATATACCTGAACACCGCCAGACTGGAAGCGAAATCGAGCAACTCATTAGGGATGCAAGTCCTTCTGTTAGGATTCCAGAAGGAATATTCGAAATTCTGACTAGCATTAAAAGCCGACCGGTTGCAGCTGATGATGAGTTCCCATCAGTGTTAGCCGTAAAAGCCAGTCAAATTGCTCTTAAAAAGGCTGGCATGAAACCAACTGATCTAGATCTGATTCTCTTTGCTTCTGCTGGGCAAGATATTCTTGAGCCTGCAACTGGCAATATCGTGCAAGATCTACTTGGTGCGATTTGCCCAATCATTGACATTAAAAATGCTTGCAATAGTTTTATTAATGGGCTGGAAGTAGCTCGTGCGTTCATCTTATCTGGTAAATACGAGCGTATTTTAGTTACAACTGGGGAGACTCCAACAAAAATAAGCCGGTACAAATTTGCGAACAGAGATGAGTTACGTGACGGCTTTGCTGGGCTAACACTCGGGGACGCAGGAGCTGCCGCAATTGTTGAGAAATCCAGTGATGGACAAGGAATCTATCTTGCAGACTTCACAACCCTGGGCCAGAACTGGGAGCTTGCTACACTGCTTGGTGGTGGCGCAAGACATCCATTTGGTGACGAGTTTGCTCGTTTTACGGGAGATGGCACAAAACTTAAGGATAAATTTATTGAAATTAATAAATCTCTTCTCGACAACGCGCTAAATCGTGCAGGAAAAACCTATGATGATTTCGCGCAAATTTATATCCACCAAGTCTCTTATCCGTTTCTTGTTGAAACAATCGAGAAAATTGGTGCGCCGATGGATAAGATTTTTGTAACAGTTAAAGACTATGGCAATCTTGTCTCTGCTAGTCTGCCAACGGCAATCTCGCTAAGTCTTGATCGTGGGAAAGTCAAAAGAGGCGACCATATACTAATTCTTGGTCTCGCCAGCGGCATCAGTGTTGGTATTATGATGGTCGAACTTTAATCTGGGCTATTTGCTCGGAATGATGATTAATAATCTGTTTTCTGCTGAGCTTCAACGTATGCGTCCTTGGCAGTGCCTCTCCACTCGCAAGCGAAACTGACTTAACGCGAACACCAAATGGTAGTTTGGCATTCACGCGCTTAAGGAAAGGATCGACCTCTTTAACTGAAGTAACAACAAATAGATGGAGATGGGGCTGCTTGTCATCACCAAGGTTAACTGCACAGCTTTCGTCAACTCCGGGCAAGCCGTCGGTGATTTTTTCAATATCTTCAAGAAAGACCTTATCCCCGCTTGGAAATATGACGAGGTTTTTACTGCGACCCACCAATGTGAGGTTGCCTTTTCTGTCTATTCGACCGAGATCCCCGGTATTAAAATACTCGGCATCGTGTCGCTCCGGCCAATAACCGTAAAATACACTGTCACCCTGAACCAATACTTCTCCTTCGTCATTCAAGATAACCTTGAGGCTGCTGAGGGGTCTCCCGACACCACTCTGTGAACGTTTTTGACCCAAGGAAATACTCAGGACTGGCGAGGTCTCACTCAAGCCATAGCCAACTAATACACTGTAACCCAGACCTTGAAAAAAGTAGTCAAGCTTCTGTGCTAATGGAGCACCGCCAATCACAAAGGTTTTAAGACTTGTGCCGAATGCTTGATGTACTTTTGCAAATACCCTTCTACGCACAGAAAGAGGCAGGAGTCTAGCCCTAATGACGAACGATTCAAAGGCTAGGCGTTTAGAGTCGGCAATACGTCCCAGGACGCCTTTACGCAATAGCTCTAGGATCCTCGGGACGGCAACAATCGTAGTTATGCGATGTTCCTTTATTGCTTCGACCAGAATGTCAGCCCGTATTTCTGACATATAAGTGATGGTTGCGCCACGATAGAGGGGTATAAATAATCCGCACATCTGCTCATAAGCATGAGATAAGGGCAGGATGGACAGGAGTTTCTCGTTGCCGTTCAGTCGATAAACTGCATCTACTCCAGCTAAGTTACTCAGCAGGTTCTTGTGGGTCAGCGTCACCCCTTTTGGCTGTGACCAAGTTCCAGATGTGAGGATGATTTCAGCAATGGTGTCTCCATCCAAAGGTTCAAAACTATCAAGTTTGTTAGGCGAGGCCTTTTTCTTCAATAGTTCCGTAAAGATAATGTGCTTGGATTTAGTTTTTATGTCAAGTTTACTCTTGTGTATGATCAGACTAGGCTTAGTATGCTCGATCAGATCAGTCACAAGCTCACTATTCATACGAACATCGACTGGTACGGCGATGTAGCCACCGTACAGGCAGGCCATAAATGTTACTACCCAATCGGAGCCAACAAGACCGTAGAGCATTACCCTGTCACCGACCTGTAGCTTGTTACTGTTCTTTAGTGAAGACGTAACCTTTACAACCTTGGCTACCAGCTGACTATAGGTAAGGCCGTCATTGCTCCCATATGTTGCTAGAGCTTGCTTGGATCCATGCTTGGCAATATCAGATAATAACTGATTTATTGTTGTTGGGTGATTAGTTTTAGTCATTCAAGTGAGTTGTCCTTCTAGAATAGGATAATATTAAGTGTATGGGATATCGTTACAGTATAAAACAGATGAGTGACGCCAGAACTAATAATGATTGGCTAACAAAGGTACTCAAGGAGGAGTTTTTTCCGAATCAGAATGTACAGGTGCTCAGCGATCAATATGGCAAGCCAATACTTAAAGAGCCGCCTGGATATTTTATAAGCACTAGTGATTCCGGGGGGCTTGTGGCAGTGGTGGTACATTATAAGCCTATCGGTATTGATGTTGAGCATCTCAGAGAACGCATTCCGGAATTACTTCTGAACACAACCGGCGCAGCCGAGCGATTATCGCTGGAAGTTTTAGGAAAAGATGCAGTTTTAGCTGCATGGACGGCAAAAGAAGCCGCACAAAAATCTGACAGTAGAATTCATGATATGAAAGACTACATTCTATCTGTTAAAGATAATAATCCTAAGGAGTTTGTTGTTCGCCGTGGGTCGATGGCATGGCAAGGTATTTGGTCTATTGAGCGGGATTATATTTGCGCCCTAGCCTTTCGAGACTAGTCAATCTATAATCAAGTTATGCAAATTACTCGAGAGCAGTTCATTCAGTTGCTGCAAGAACTATTTGAAATCCCTGCCGGTAGTAGCGACTCACTTAACTTAGCAGACTATATTAAAGACTCAATCGATGTTGGCGAGCTATTAGCGGCACTCAAGATACGCTATTCAGTAACTTTAGAGCCTAATGATTTTCGCAAGGTTCATCTTTTGGGCGAGGTATGGGAATTGATCGAGGGAAAACAATAATCATGAAAATCAAAGCTCGCTATAACGAAGAAATGGTCTATCTGGTCAATAGCCCATTCCAATATATGTTTACCCGCTCGACAAGATTCTTTGGCAAGTCTGTCTGGGTGCCAGGAGTGAGCTATTTCATAAATGATCCTTACATCGCTAAAGAAGCTCTAAAAGATACCGAACACTTCAGCTCCAGTCACACTGGCAGTGTTGGCGAACTTATATCCTTGCTGATGGGTGTGGACTCCCAGGCACTACTCAATATGCAGGGTGACGGACATCATGACTTTAAGTTTAAGCTGCTTGCAATTTTTCAGCCGGAATTTATCGACCCTATGGTTGGCGATGCATTGAATGAAGAAGTTGCTGACATTAAAAAACGCCTTAAAAAGGGTGAGACGGTCGATATTGCTGCTTTCATTCGACGATGCACTGCGCGTATGACCTGTCAGATGATGGGTATCACAGCCAAAGATATGCATTACTTGGCTATGTTGCCACGTGTCGCCGAGCTGAGTGACAAGATTACTGGATTTTTAAATGTTGTTACCCATAACCTCAGTGACGAACAGCTGTCAACCGCTCGCTCCTATTACGATGAGTTTGTTGGGCTGGTCGAACCTTACTATGACAGTGCCGGGAAAGACGACCGCACTGTAATAGCCCAACTCAAGCACCGAGGGTTTAGCTTTGAAGACGCTAAAGCACTACTAGCGGTCTTGATGATTGCCGGCACAGAAACAGTGTCTGCTTCGTTGCCTCGAATTATTGCGATGCTGATTGACGATGAGCAATGGGAATACTTAGCATCACATAAAAATGAGTTGGAATATGCTCTTAATGAGGGGCTTCGCCTCACATCACCTTCGCCCATGATTTTGCACAGTGTGTTAAAAGATCATGAGATTGAGGGGTATAAGTTCAAAAAAGACCGTAGATTACTCGTCATACTCGTGAATATATTAAAGAATCCCAGATATTTCCCCGATCCATTCAAGTACGACTTTCATCGTGAGCAAGATCCCAAAATTCGTAGCTTCTGGTTTGGCGCTGGACCGCACTTTTGCCTAGGCTCAGAATTAGCTAAGAAGGAACTCAGAACGATTATTGGTGCATTGCTTGATATCAAAGGTAAGCCGGTTATTGTGCAAAGGCGATATGGGCGTGGGAGCAGCTTCCCCGGCTATCAGACACTCAAGCTGAAGTATGAGAAAAGCAAGTAGCATACATCCGCCTAAAAGTGGCGGTGTGCTAGGTCTTATTGAAGAAACCGCTAAACAGTTTCCGGATAGAGTCGCTGTAAAACATACAAGCGGTAAGCATATTACGTACTCTGAGTTGATCAGCACCGCAAGGCGTGTTAGCGGTGGCCTCCTCGATAGAGGTTTTAAAGCTGGAGACAAGGCACTTCTGCTATCCAGGCCGGGCGTTGATGCCACTATTTGGGTGTTGGGTGTCATGTACGCCGGTGGCGTAAGTGTGATTGCAGACCCAGGGATGGGGAAAACGGTCTTCGAGGAGCGTCTGAAGGCTGCTCAGCCCGATTGGGCGTTGATAGACGACGAGATCATACTTCTCAGCGCAGTGCCTCCACTGATGGCCTTAGCGCGGCGAAAGTTCGACATACCAGACATGCCCAAGATTCATGGCATAAAGGTGGTACATCACGGAAACCATCCTCTATTGGGGCTTAAGTATGCTGATTTTAAAGACTTCATTAAGCAAAAACAGCCCGCCCACATTACTGCCCGTCACGACGCTAACACGGACGCCATTATTGTTTTTACCTCGGGTACCACAAGCAAGCCGAAGGGTGTTGTCCATACCTTCGGTTCGCTCATGGCCACGCTATCTATTATCGGCGGCATCATAAAGCCTGGTAAAGATGACGTATTTTATACCAATCAGCCATATTTCTTATTGATAGGCATCGGTCTCGGAACAACAGTACTGATCGAAACCAAGAGCCCAAAGCCCGAGCGGGTATTCGACAGTCTACGTACCCAGAGCGTCACTATAATGTTCGGACCACCCGGAGAATTATTGCCACTTATCGAGTACTGCAAGCAGCGCAGAGCTTTGTTGCCCCCAGCTGTCGCCAATATTTATCTGGGTTCAGCACCAGTCTACATTGGTTTCCTACGGAAGCTCGAGAGTGTTTTGCCTAGCTCCGCAAAAGTAACTTGCATTTATGGGATGACTGAAATCCTGCCAATTGCTACTGTGGACGGACACCAGAAATTAGCTGCTTCAGTGGAGGGTGATCTAGTAGGCCAGCCAGTTCGTGGTGTAAAAACTACGGTTCTGCCCGACGGAGAGCTAGTAGTTAAAGGTTCGCATATGTGCAAGAACTATCTTGGAGATAATAGCGTCTTCAACGAAATTCATACTGGCGACAAAGTGCGGCTTGCCGGCAAAAATATTATTATGATTGGTCGCAAAAAGGACATGATCATTCGGGGAGACTACAATATTTACCCCGCACTTTATGAACCAATCATCGAATCTATTCCTGGAGTGCGAGCATGCGCATTAGTGGGTGTATATGATCAAATGAAAGACGACGAAAAAGTTGTTTTGGCAGTTGAGCAGGACGGCTCATCCTCTATATCAGAAGTATCTGTGGCAAAGAATCTGCAGTCGGGTACTTACTCAATAGATACGCATGCCTTGCCAGATGAAATTGTATTTATGCAACTTCCGCGTTCAGGGAGACAATTTAAGATCAATAAAGCTGCTATAGGAAGAATATTACAACGTAATGCCTAGTACCAACAACCCTCAAGTTATCGCAATCACGGGATCAACTGGATTTGTTGGCTCTCATTTAGTGCGCTCACTATCATCGGATGGCCACGACATTAAAGCATTCGGGAGGGTTGCTAAGCCACCCAAGCGGTTACTGGATTATGCAGAATATCATCAATGGAATATTACCAAACCAGCTGAGAGTGGTTTGCATGGCAAGGCTGACATATTTATTCATACAGCAGGATTTGTAAACTTCTGGGGCAAAAAGCAAGATATGTATCAAGCCAATGTTGTAGGGACACAAAACTCCATGGAACTTGCACAGAAAATGGGCGCAAGAACTTTTATCTACATGAGTAGTGGCAGCGTGTATGACCCTCTGGCTGATAAGATCAATGTCAAAGAGCCTGCCCTTTATGCGAAGCGTTATCTGAACTACTATGCCGTCACCAAAACGGAAGCAGAGCAGTTGCTGCTAGGGCGTGCTGATTTTGATCAAGCAGTCATTATTAGACCACACGCTATCTATGGGCCAGGTGACAGGACACTGGTGCCACAAATTCTCAGCAGGGTTACGCATCGACGCTTCATATTGCCCGACAGCGGCAAAGCCAAGTACTCAGTGAGCCATGTCGGTAACATAGTTGATGCGGTTCGAGGCGTTCTCGGCAACGGCCTGAGGGGTGCGAATATTTTTAATATCTGTGACCTAGAAACAGTTGAGGCTCTGCAGTTTCTCAAAGAAGTTCTGCGACGCTCGGATCAAGACATTAAAATCATGCATGTGCCGTATGTTGTTGGTCTCGTTGCTGCCTATATACTTGAGGGCATGGCAACGCTTGCTAGATCAAGCAGCCAGCCCCTTCTGACACGTAACATCATGTCACAGCTTCACCACGATTCGACAATGGATATCGGGCTAGCCAGACGACTCCTAGGCTATGAACCAAGGTATAGTTGCAAGGAAGGCCTTGATGAGACGTTAAAATGGGTTGAGGATTTAGGTGGTCACAAGAAAATGATGGAATATCATACCCAGCTAAGCTGGAGCGGAAAGATTAGGATTTATTAAACCAATGACTCATAAAGTTACACCGTTTTGGGTAGTAGTACCGTTCTATAACGAAGAAAAGCTTATCAAAACATCACTCGAAGCGCTTAAGCGTCAGGATGATCGCGATTTTACCACGGTATTTGTAGACAATATGAGCACCGACAGTTCTCGTAAAATCGCCGAGACGTTCATGCTTCAAAATGCTGATTTCAGAATGCATTTGATTAAGGAAAAACAAAAAGGCACTGGTGCGGCATGTGACACTGGGTTTCGCTATGCGATAAAGCATGGTGCGCATATTATTGCCCGCACTGATGCTGACACTATGCCAGCAACTGATTGGGTAAGAATAACAAAACGCTATTTTGCACAGGGCGCACTTATCATTGGCGGCAAGCTCAAACCGCGCAAGGATGAGGAGATTTATCGCTGGTGGGATGGCATCATAGTGCCCTTGCTGGTGCGGACCGCCGAGTTTGTTCCCCGCTTCTGGCACAAAGGATCCCAGTATAACTACACTATGTTTATGATCCCGGGGCTTAATATGGCCATCGATGCTGCGCTGTATGAGAAAGTTGGAGGTTTCCCCAGGTCAAGCATTGACGATACCGATGAAGATCTGGAAATCCATCTTAAAGTTCGCCGGGTTGTTCGCGGTGATCAGGCGTATTTTGCAAAGGATGTTATTGTTTACGGCTCAATACGCAAGGTCAAAGCCTTCGGCTATGTCGGCATCTTGCTCTGGTACTGGGAGCGTCGTTACACCCCAAAGCTTATTGACGTACGCTAGCTAGCACTCGCCCGCATTAACCGTCGCCCCAGGTACCAACCGCCAACGAGCAAAGCTATAATGAGCGTGCTGCCTAAGAAAAGATACTCCACAACACGGCTGACGTCTGTATAGGCGTGGCCAAAATAGTAGCCAACTAGTAGAAGCATCATGGCTTTCGGTATGGCTGCAACAATAGAGAAGCTGATGAATCGTCGGAACGGCATTGTAATGAGTCCGGCAGCCACGACAGCTGCCAGTGATACGGTATTAGTTAGTTTTGCAACAATCAGTATCTTGCCACCGTGCTTCCGGTAGAGACTCTCGAGCCGTTTCAGCCTCTCTGGCCGCAAACCCAGCATCTTACCCCATTTAGTTTTGATTAAACTTGAACTTCGATGACCAAGCGAATAGTAAAACATGTCACTGGCGATATCACCTAGCACGACAACGATAAGAGTTAGGTAAAAACTGAGCGACCCTGTTGATACCAGGAAGCCCGCAATAATTGTTACAAAGAAACCTTCAATGATAAGTAGCGGGAACAACGCCAAGTAACGCCAGCTCAAAAGAAGGCCGGTCGTTAATGATAACGGCTCCGCCATTACTTTGAGTCCAGTGCCAGAATTATGTTGCTGGTAACGATATCCGATCTTACGACGCCTAACTCAGCAAGGGCTTCTTTGCAGCTATCTACCAGTTCAACTGGTCCAGCGATATAGGATACGGGCCTTCCTGGCCTAGACGCTTTCGCAAAGCGCGTTAAGCTGCTGAAGGTTGGATTTTTTGCCTTCGTCGGCAAAGTGATCGAAGTGAAAGAATTCATACTGTCTTTGCGGGACAAGAAATTCTTGCTTAAACGGAGGGTTAGTATCACGACTTAGATGGATCAAATTAATTGGAAGTTGCTATTCTTTAGTGATTATAGGTCATTGTGACCGGTCTGGGAACACGATCACGAACCCTGTTACTGAACTTGGCTGGGGCTAGTGGACGTACTTCGCAACTTTGAGCATGATCACTGCAGGTTTATCGTAGCCTCACTCTAAACTAAGATTTGCACAAGCAAAACTTAAACGTCTCCGTTCTCTAGAATCTTTTTATCTTCATAAGGAGCTATCTGTCGCCTGTACCATTCCTCGCCGATACAGTTGATGAGTCCGACAGCGCGGTTGTAGTTGAAATAACTAGGTGTATATACAGATTTTAGTAGCTTAGTAATCATATAATTCAAAGCGCCGTCTTGCTCTTCTAATGGAAGCTGAGATATGTGCTCAGTAATAGATATTAATAGTTCGTCAATTGGCTGACGTTTGTCTGATTTAATGTAGGGCATATGTTAAGTATAACAAAGCTAAAAAAGACTCTCGAATAAGTCTTCTATATTGCTTATGCTTGACTGAGCATCCCGGTCTAGAACCTCTCGCAACAGGGCTAAGGTAAAATGGGACACAAAACACTTGCTGTGTCTCATATTAATTAGCAAGAACACGTTCACTTAGTCTTTCAGCTTTTTCTTTGCAATAGCCTCATCGAGTGGTTGACGATTGGCTGTAGGGTAAAAGCCCACGGAAACTTTAACCTCTGGACGACGTACCTCCATCACTGCTAGCCTAATGAAAACCCGTCGATCTCCATCAGTCAGAGGGGGCTGGGTAATCGACCGCGGCCACAGTTTGTATTTGCGTACTACATTGATCTCTGCGGCAAGCAGAGTGAGCTGAGCACTAACAAACAGCCACGATAATAGCCCGATCACGATTGCAAAGAAGCTATAGAGATTAACGACATGCGCAAGAATGTAGTGAATGTAAGCTCCTCCAACAGCCTGGAGCCCCTCCCAGAAGCCCGTAGCTATTGCCGCTCCAAGTATTACGTCTCGCCAGCCTAGCGACTCCGAAGTTAATAGTACAAAAGCCGCCATAAATACACCGAAGTTGGCAATTACTGACACGGCTACCGACCATATTCTGACAAGTGACCCAGAAAAGATTGCCGGAGCAAAGCTGACTAATGCTGTGGAAGCTAAAATAGTCAGCCCCAGTACAGCTAAAATGGCAAAACCACGCAGCCGCCTAAGCCAGAAGTTCGGCCATCTCACATAAGGTGTGTTCCAGACTGTGTACATAGCGTTCAGCAAGGCCTGGCCGAGTCCTTGCGTGCCGTATACTAGTCCAATTATACCTAGCGTGATACCTAAGAAACTTCCGGTCAGCGGGTGGTCATGGCTGCGCAAGGAATCGCCTATAACTGGGACACTGGCCAATGCAGAGTTGAGTACTTGATGACGGAAGGTCGTATGACCGCCCAGTATAAAGCCAAGGATCGTAGTAAATAGAAGCAGTAACGGGAACAAGGCAAATAAGGCGTAATAGGCGATGACTATTGCTTTGCCGCTAGCCTGATCATTGCCATATTTTTGCATGACAGCAAATGGGAACGCAAGCAGCGCATGCCGTTGCTGATAGGCATCAATCCGTCTTACTCTCCGCTCGATAGCATTCACGAATAACCGCTCCTTCATGTTACTTGTGAGAACCACGTAAATTCATACTTAATAATAGTCGTGGCATTTGTATATTAGCAAAGTTGAGGCAACAAGTTATACCTAATTTATCTCACGACCAAAGGCGGGTTTAATAGATTAAAAGAAGAAACAGGGCCATGCAACCCGAACGTTATCTGTTGGTGAGCTCCCTGGGTGAGCATGCCGGCCACGAACCTTTTCGCACTTTATTTGCTATAGCCCTGAATGCCTAGACTTTATGGACTTACATGCTGTAAGTAGCATTGGCTGGGGCGGAGGGATTCGAACCCCCGAATGCCAGTACCAAAAACTGGTGCCTTACCACTTGGCCACGCCCCAATGAACAGATTGAATTTTAACGTACTTATCGTTTCTATACAACTTATAGACCGGGGTAAGTATGTTTGACGAAACGGCTTCAACCTGCTACAATTATCTATAATTATTTGAGGTCGTAATGCCCAAAAAAACATCTAAAAACCCTGCTGACTATATAATACCGCTGAATATCAACGGTATGGATGGCCGCATGCTGCACATACCTGCTCCCGCCGGCAAAAATCTGGAGATTCTCTTCGTGTATGGGCATCACTCCAGTCTGGAACGGTGGTGGGGTCTGATGCAGGTACTTAGCCGTTATGGCAGCGTCACAATGCCTGACATACCGGGCTTCGGCGGTATGGACAGCTTCTATACGATCGGTCGAAAGCCGACGATTGACAATTTGGCTGGGTATCTGGCGGCTTTTATTAAGCTGCGTTATAAGCGCAAAAAAATAGTCATAGCTGGTATGAGCTTCGGCTTCGTAGTGGCAACGCGAATGCTGCAGCTTTACCCGGAGCTGACTAAAAAAGTCACATTGCTGGTCAGCATAGTCGGTTTTGCCCATAAAGATGACTTCACTTTTAGTAAACGGCGCTATAAATTTTACTTAAATGCCAGCCGCCTGTTGTCGTTACGTATGCCGGCTACAATTTTCCGTCATTTAGCTCTCCAGCCTTATATTCTTAGAAATGTATATGTATACGGCCACAACGCCAAGCATAAATTTGCCCAAGCTAAAGATAAAGAGGACCTTAAGCTATTGCAGGACGTCGAGATAGGCTTGTGGCACGATAATGACGTCCGGACCTGGGCCTACACCAGCAAGCAATTCCTGCAACTCGACAACTGCAACGTCAGAGTTGACCTGCCGGTCTGGCATATATCTGTCAAGAATGATAACTACTTCGATAATCATATAGTCGAGCAGCACCTTAGGGTCATTTTTACCGATTTTAAGACAGCCGAAATCGAGATGGCTAACCATGCGCCGAGTGTTATTGCTGACGAAAAAGCAGCCTCGCCGCTACTCCCTCCCCAATTACGCCGTGTCCTAGGGAGGCTCGCTTAAATGTTATACTTATACATAAGATGAAAATCGGGTTGGTCTGTCCATACAGCGTTAATAAGCATGGTGGGGTACTGGAGGTAGTGCTGGCTTTACAGGCCGGTTTGAAGCAGCGAGGACACCAGGTTAAAATCATTACCCCCCTGCCAAATGGCAGCGAGTCCGTTGATCGCCCTGACGTCATATATATCGGCAGCTCGACCGACTTTCGCTCGGTATCACGTACTACCGCCCAGGTTTCCACTACGGCAGACAGCGAAGAGGTAGACGCCATACTGGCAGCCGAAAAGTTTGATATCCTGCACTTCCATGAGCCCTGGGTACCCTTCCTCAGCCGCCAGCTTTTACAGCGATCCGGAAGTGTAAATATAGCGACCTTCCATTCTAAGATACCCGAAACAATGATGAGCCGTACGGTAATTAAAGTAGTGACACCGTACTTGAAATCGGTTATGAGATACCTGCATGAGCTAACGGCTGTTTCCGACTCCGGAGCTGAGTACGCTGCCGGCCTGACCGATAAGTCGATCGCCATAATACCTAACGGTATTGACCTGGCTAAGTACCAGAAGAGTCATGTTAGAAAAAAAGATGATGACAAAACGATACTATATATTGGACGTTTAGAGGGCCGGAAAGGCGTAAAATATCTGTTGCAGGCTTACCAGCTGCTTGTCCAGGGCAACCCCGACGTTAAGCTCATAATTGCCGGCGATGGCCCTGACCGTGAAAAACTGGAGCTGCTGGCTGACGATTTAAAGCTAAAAAATATCAGTTTCCTGGGTTTTGTTAGCGAAGAGCTTAAATTAGAGCTACTCCGTAAGACCGATCTTTTTTGCTCGCCAGCGGTGTTTGGCGAGAGTTTTGGAATTGTCCTTCTGGAATCAATGGCTACCGGCACTGTCTGCGTGGCAGGTAATAATTCCGGCTATATCGATGTTATGCGCGATTTAGGGGCAATCTCCATCGTCAATCCGCGCGACATTGACGAGTTTGCCCGTCGCTTAGACATTCTGCTGCATGAGGCACCGCTGCGGGCATTATGGCAAAAATGGGCCAGCGGCTACGTTAAGCAATATAATTATCCGCACATCATAGAGCGCTATGAAGACCTCTATAAAGAAGCCCTCGAGCAACATGCCGGGTAATACTGGTAATCTAAAGATCGGACTGGTATTAGATACATCTCTCGACCCTGCTGACGGAGTACAGCAGTACGTGGTCAGCCTCGGCGAATGGCTGCGCAGCAAAGGGCACGATGTGCATTACCTGGCCGGGCAGACAACGCGCCGGAACCTGCCGAATATTCACAGCCTGGCGCGTAATATCGGCGTCAGGTTTAATGGCAACAGCACAACTATTCCCTTGCCCACGAGCCGTAAAAGACTCAAACGCTTCTTAAAGGAATATAAGTTTGATGTTTTGCACGTCCAGGTTCCGCATAGTCCGTTTATGGGCCAGCGTGTCGTCTTAGCGGCGGACAAGCATACGGCTGTGATTGGTACCTTTCACATTCTGCCTTATGGAAAACTAGCGGTTTTGGGCAGTAAGGCGCTTGGCCTATGGCTTAAACCGTCGCTAAAGCGTTTTGATAAAATGCTTAGCGTTTCGCCGGCGGCAGCTAGCTTTGCTAAAACCAGCTTCGGCATAGATAGCGACATCCTGCCTAACGTTATTGACTACCGGCGCTTCCACGAGGCCAAGCCTTTCCCGGAAAAAAACCAGGAGGGTCTTACAATTCTGTTCCTGGGGCGCCTGGTTCCCCGTAAAGGTTGCCAGTTGTTACTGGAAGCAGTAAGGCTGGTAGCTCAGTCTAAACAGGCTCCGGTATTTAATGTCCTGATCTGCGGTAAAGGTCCACTAGAAGCTAAGCTACGGCAATTTGTCCGGCAAAATGGCCTGCAAGCGATAGTTAAATTCAAGGGTTTTGTTAGCGAAGCCGAAAAACCGCGTTTCTATGCTTCAGCTGATATTGCCGTTTTCCCCAGCAGCGGCGGCGAGAGTTTCGGCATTGTACTGTTAGAAGCCATGGCCAGCGGCAAGGCGGCTGTCTTAGCCGGTGACAACCCTGGCTACCGCTCAGTCATGACATCGCAATCGGATCTGTTGTTTGACCCCAAAGATGCCTCCGCCCTGGCAAAAAAAATCATACGATATCTAGGTGATTCCAAATTACGCCGGGACAAGAGCGTGTGGGGCGAAGTGTACGCCAAGAGCTTTGACGTTAATGTTATAGGCGTAAAACTTCTGGCTATTTACTACGAAGCATTGCGTAAACGCCGGGATTTGTAGATAATTATAGGCATGTTCAATTTCCGTAAGGTATACGAGGGGCGCGAAGTTGCAATTACCGTTAAAACTGAAACCTTTGTCCGGCTAGCGGTTCTCAGCATCCTAACGCTCGGATTGGTCTTGGCTGCCAGTAAGGCCCAGCACGCTTTGTTACTCATTTTTACGGCTTTCTTTCTGACCTTAGCGCTAAATGCTCCGGTTCATTGGCTGAGTAATAAGCTGCCCGGCAAAAGCCGCGGCAGCCGGTCTTTAGCCACCAGCCTGTCTTTTTTATTGGTTATTTTGCTGATTGGCGGATTTATAGCCAGCATAGCACCTTCTTTAGCCCGCCAGACCGAGGGTTTTGTAAGTGCTGCGCCGGGCCTGGTCAAGGACTTTCGAAGTCAGGACAGCCAGACGGGACGTTTCATACGCCAGCATCATTTAGAGAAACAAGTTAATACTTTCTCAAACCAGTTATCCGACAGGTTAAAGCATCTTGGCGGAACAGCTTTTTCAACGGTGGGGCGAATCAGTAATAGCGTCTTCTCGCTACTGACCATCCTGGTACTTACTTTTATGATGCTCGTCGAAGGCCCCAGCTGGGTGACTTTTATCCGTGAAGTAATACCGGATCGCCAGCACAAACGGGCTGACCGCCTGGCCAGGGAAATGTACAGAGTCATTAAGGGATTCGTCAACGGTCAGGTAACGCTAGCCGCAATAGCTGCGGTCTTGATTATGCCGGCGGTGTTACTGCTTCACATAAGCTATCCGATTGCATTGATGGTCATTATCTTTATCTGCGGCTTGATCCCATTGGTCGGCCATACTATCGGGGCTATTATCATCACGGCGGTTGCGCTGTTCCATTCTTCCAGCGCCGCAATTATTATCCTGGCATATTATATCTTCTACCAGCAGGTGGAGAATTACCTGGTACAGCCGCGTATCCAAGCCAATTCCACTAATATGTCGCCTCTAACCGTCTTCGCTTCAGTAATTATAGGTGTCAGCTTTGGCGGCTTATTTGGCGGTTTGGTAGCGATTCCAGCCGCCGGCTGCATACGTATCGTAATCCTGGAATACTTGCGCCAGGAGAAGATTATAGATACTCCCACCTTCAAGGAAGCTACAACCGAACCCAAATAGCGCCTTGCGGAGTATCCCGCAACCCAATTCCCTCTTGTGTCAGCTGGTCCCGCAGCTCATCGGACTTTGCCCAATCCCCATTGGCTCTGGCTTTTTTACGCTGCACAATAAGGTTTTTTTGCGGTTCTGTAATGTCTTGGCGGCCACTTAGACCTATTCCAAAAAGGTCTTCAATAATCGGGATTGCTTTAGAAACGGCTGCCGAATCGGCTCCAAACTCTTCAACGCGGTTAATCATGCCGTTAAATATTGCCAGGGCGGCCGGTGTCTTTAAATCGTCCAGCACATCGTCTTTAAAAGCCCTCAGCGCTTCAGTATAGTCTGCAGTAAGTTTCTCCGAGCTAAGTGACTGAAACTGAAGATCTGTCCAGGCATAAAAATTTTTCAATGTATTGTGGCTGGCTTCCAGGCTTTCCCAGCTGAATTTTGATTGGCTGCGATAATGAGATTCAAGCACGTGCAATCGGACTGCGCCCGGTGAAATACCTTTTTTTACAATTTCTTGCAGCCTGATGCCGTTACCTAAACTTTTAGAAATTTTTTTATCGTTGACCATGACGTGGTTGCCATGCATCCAGTAGTTAGCAAAACGTTTGCCGGTAGCAGCTTCGCTCTGAGCAATTTCATTAGTATGGTGAACCGGCACGTGATCTATGCCGCCGGTATGAATGTCCAGGGTCTCGCCAAGGTATTTCATGCTCATGGCCGAGCACTCAATATGCCAGCCGGGGAAACCTTTACCCCAGGGGCTATCCCACTGCATGTCCCGCTGGCGCCCTTTAGGTGAAAATTTCCATAGAGCGAAATCTGCCGGATTGTGCTTTTGGGCGTTGATGGCCACCCGTGCGCCAGCCTCTTGACCCTCCAGATCAAGCTGCGCAAAGGCGGCGTAACCTTCAAATTTGTTAGTATCATAGTAAACGCCGTCGTCAATGATGTAAGTAAAGCCTTTTTTTCCCAGTTTTTTAATTAGCTCTAGCTGCTCCGGAATATGATCGGTGGCTTTCACGATGTGGTCCGGCTCCAGCATATTAAGCTGTTTCATGCCGTTTAAAAAGTCTAGAGTATAGAACTCCGCGACTTCCCAGGCTGTTTTACCTTCGCGTTTAGCCCCTTTTTCCAGCTTATCCTCGCCGTCGTCAGCGTCACTGGTAAGGTGTCCGACGTCGGTGATGTTCATAACCCATTTAGATTGTAACCCAGAGGCTTTTAAGGCCCGAATTAACGTGTCCATGCGGATGTAATTAAACCAGTGTCCGATGTGCGCAAAGTCATAAACTGTCGGACCACAGGTGTAGACGGTTATTTGCGGTGGTTTCAGCGGCTTGATTTCATCAATTTGCCTGGTCAGGGTGTTATAAAGCCTCATTCCGGGCTTACCTTTTTGAGCTTATTGAGCAACTCAGTAGCCTTCTCTATGCATTCGGCTTTGATGTCGTCATACGAACGGCCGCCTGTGATTTTGAAGCCGCTGGCAAAAGCATGGCCGCCGCCGCCAAAGTTATCGGCAAGCTCGGCCGCGATACCGGCCGCGGGATTACACCGGATAGCAGCCGTGACTTTGCCGTCAGCGTAACTTTTAAATACGATAGCTGTCTCGACACCGCTAGTACTAAGCATGTCGTTTTGGACAAGCGGTCCGGGATTATAGAGAGGGCTGAATTCGTATATTTCGGATTGGGGCACGGTAACCGTAGCTATTCGGCCGTCAGCTGCAAATTCGGTGCGTGATATCAGCTCGGCTTTATACCTGAAGATTTCCGGCGGCATTTTGCTGAGTTCACGCCGTTGTTCTTCGAGCTTAGGACGGTTGACACCGGCTTCAATCATATCGGCTATAATCCTATATGTTTGCGCAGACGCCAGCTGATTGGTAAGTCCCTGGGTATCACCCAGTATGGAAAAGGTTATAAATTCCTGAGCCGGTACAGACAGCGGCCAGCCGAGTTGTTTGGCGATCAGGTAAATCAATTCACCGGTGGAGGCCCGCTTATGATCGTTAATCATTACTGTAGCGAAAGTTATGGTGTTTTCAACCACTTGGTGATGATCGAGCACTATACATGGTTTTGCAGCCAGCCATCCTTGCTGGCCGGATTGGCTAAGACGTTCAAATAAGGTAATAGTTGAGGCGTCAACAATTATGCTCAAGTCAAATTGCCGGGGTAAGTCTTTGCTGATACGATCCCAGCCAGCCATGTAGCGCAGATAGGTAGGGATATCGACGGCACAATAAAGATAAGGCTGTTTACCGAGATCCCCTAACAGGTGCTCCAGCGCGAGGGCGCTGCCTAAGCTATCGCCATCCGGGTTTTCGGCCTGGACAATTACGATTTCCGCGGCATTGTCTACCAGACTCTTGAGCTTTTCCGCTTCGTTATACATATCTATAATTGTAGATTCTTTAGCTTATATACCCAAATTAGATGGCCTGGCGGCCTTCCAGGGCGCGGCCTAAGGTCAGCTGGTCGGCATATTCCAGATCCACCCCTACTGATAAACCACGAGCTAAACGAGTTACTTTAACTTTGCGGCCACCAATCTGTTGCTGGATATAAAGTGCCGTGGATTCCCCTTCAACACTGGCATTGGTTGCCAGAATGACTTCTTTGACCTTGTCTTCGTCTATGCGGGCTACCAACTCTTTTACGTGCAGTTGCTCCGGCGCGATGCCATCAATAGGCGATATCAGACCGCCCAATACATGGTAAGTACCATCAAATTGCCCGGTTTTTTCCAAGGCCACCAGATCAAAAGGCTCAGCCACCACCGCTACTAAGGCCTTGTCACGCCGGGGGTCTGTATACAGCTGAGACAACTCCTGGCCGGCTGGCACCAGTGCGAACGTCCTGGAGCAATAGCCGATACCCTCGCTTAGGGATTGCAAAGCCGCTGCCAGCTTCTGAGGCGAGTCGCTGGAGTGTCTGAGCAGATAGTAGGCATAGCGTTCAGCCGTGCGAGGACCCACCCCCGGCAGAAGGCCAAAAGCATCAATCAAATCGCTCAGTGCTGGCGGCAGGATTTGCATCAAAGGAGTTCTGTTTTACAACCCTAAGTTGCCCAGAGCACCCATCATTGGTTGCATTTTTTCGGCTGCCACTCGCTGGCTTTCGGCAATAGCTTCTTTAACGGCGTCTTCAATCCAGCGCTCCAGCTGGCCGATGTCTTTCAGGTCAATATAATCCGGATCTATATGTACCTTTTTAAGTTTTTGCTCACCGGTAATCTCCACTTTAACTGCACCATCCCCTTTTTCTACAGTGATGACCAGCTTTTGTAATTCTCCTTGAATTTTCTTGACACGCATCAGCATCTTAGCTTTATCAAATCGGCTCATTATATCTTCCCTCCTTTATCATGACTTTGATTATAGCAGCGCTAGAGCCGGTAGCGAAAGGTAATCTTGGTGGCCTCGTTATGCGGCCAGGCGATAAAGTAAGCCCGCAGATTATATGCACAGCTGAGGGTGACGGCCAGACTGATTAAACCTATGCCCAAGCCCCTCGCTAGCGGGTTAAGCGGAAACACACTAAGCCACTCACGTAACAAGTAAGTGATGCCGGTAGCAGCCGCCATGTACAGCACAGGCACTAGGAGGCTCAAGGCGACAGGACCGCCCAGACCGATTAGTATAACCCCCAAGCAGAAAAACATGCCCAGCAGACGGCTACGAATAGCTTGACGGTGCCTGGCGTAAAAATAGATGCCGATTACGCAGACTGCCAGCGTAAAAATATCAAGAATAGGCAAACTGTTGAGCCAGATGTCCGGGTAGCGCGGCCCGCGTATGAACAGATGTACCGGCACAGCCACAAACTGTTTTATAAGCGTTGGCGGTGGAGCCAGATGGGACGGTAAGCCCAGCCACTGCAATAATTGGCCGGGGCGGCTAAGGTCAATCAAAAGCAGCGGCAGCCAGATCAACCCGGCCATAACGTATGTCAATCGCTGCCATCCTCGTTTAAAATGCTTCCAGGCTCCCTTAAGCAGCGCTCTTTGCAGGTAAGTATTAAGCGCCACGAACCATACCATACCCGGTATATATAGCAGCAGGCCGGTAATAAGAATGCTGCCATACCATAGGAGAATTCGCTGGCCGCGCTTCTGCAACAGCAAATGTGCCAGCAGTAATGTCGGCAAGGCCCACAAATATTGCACGTCAAAACTGGCCAACCGGCTGACGTGCAGCACCCAGGCACTTGTCGCAAACAATAAACTTGTCAGGACTGCAGTGCGTGTGCTATGCCACGAACGTATTAATAAGGCGAAAGCTCCTATGCTTAAACCTCCAAAGATAGCATTCGGTAAACGGCTCAGCAGCTGGCCGTGATCCGGAAATAAGTAAAACACCACCGAGCGCAGCAACTTTAGAGGCAAGTCCAAAGGTTGGTTGTAGATACCATGCCATCCCACCGGTGCCGACACAGATTTAAGCTCGCTAGCGCTTAAGCCGCCGGTTAAATTCGCTAACTTATAGAGGAGAAGCCAGGTTAAGCTGCCTATGCCTAGTGCTACTACAAGTACTGCTCCTTTATGAGCCCATACAGCAGCTCGAAAACTTCTCATGCTTTTATTATATCCTGTAGCCCTTATTTACTCTAGTCGGTGAAAGGATCCTTGTGGCGGCTATCAACCGAATGGAAACGTTGTTTTTCGTATTCGAAGTAGAGTTCGACGCCGCCGGTAGGGCCATTGCGGTGCTTTTTAATAAAAATATCAGTCAGTTTTTTGCGGTCTGTATCAGGATTGTAGTAATCCTCGCGGTAGATAAAAGCCACAACATCGGCATCTTGCTCAATAGAACCGGATTCGCGCAAGTCGGCTAATTGGGGGATCTGAGGACTGCGGCTTTCGACGGAGCGGCTCAGCTGACTAAGCGCTAAAACCGGCACATTTAACTCGCGCGCCACACCTTTGAGGCCGCGGGAAATTTCCGATATTTCCTGTACCCGGTTAAACTCACTGCCAAAACGGCTGCCCCCGCTCATCAGCTGAAGGTAGTCCACAATAATCAGCCCGAGCGGACGTTGATGGGCCTCCCGGCGCGCTTTGGTACGAAGGTCACTGATGGTGATGCTGGGGCTGTCATCTATAAAGATCTGGGCCTCGCTGAGAGTACCCATAGCCTGACCGATTTTTTCGAAGTCTGCGTCTGTTAAATTACCGGTTCGGAGTGCCCAGGCATCAACGCCTGACTCCATAGACAATAAGCGGTCGACGAGCTGTTCTTTACTCATTTCTAAGCTAAAAATAAGTACCGGCTGGTTTGACTGCACGGCTATGTTGTGCGCGAAATTAAGCGCTAACGCCGTTTTGCCCATAGATGGGCGGGCGGCCAGGACAACTAAGTCGGACCGCTGAAAGCCGGCCAAGGTATTATCCAGGTCTTTAAAGCCAGTCGGTATACCGCGTATCTTCTGCTTATCTTTATGCAGGTCATCCAGCCTGTCAAAACTCTCTGCCAGGATAGCTTCCAGACTTATGACATTCTGCTTAATGTGCTGCTGGCTGACTTCAAACAGGCGGGTTTCCGCTTCTTCAACAAGCTCGCGCAGCGGCTTTGACTCATCGTAACCCAGGCCGCCTATATGTTTAGAGGCAACAATAAGCCGCCGGCGCATGGCTTTTTGAGCTACAATATCGGCGTATTGTTCAGCATGGGCGGCTGTCGGCACGAAGTTTGTTAGTTCTGTCAGATAGGAAGGCCCCCCGACGCTGTCTAGGAAGCCGTTGTTTTTTAAGCGGTCCGACAGGGTAAGCACGTCGATGGCGTGGTGCTGTTCGTATAATTGAATAACAGCTTCGTATATCTTCTGGTGCCGGGTATCAAAAAAGTCCAGTGCATTTAAACTGTCGGCAATTTTTACAATAGCATCACTGTCTATTAATAAGGCGCCGAGCAAGCTTGCCTCAGCATCGGCGTTTTGTGGTAGTTGTCCGGTAGTTCCGGATACGGCTGGTTCCATAGTGTCGCTCCCCAAGGCTTCATACCCTTATGTACTTATGATTCTAGCAGCTCAGCATCGCCAAATATATTGCTTATGGATGATAGATCGGTCACCGGCGGCGTACCGTTAGACTGTCCTGCAGATATTTTAACTGAGGTATCTTCTGTTTTAAAAGGGTTTGCAGACTTGTCGACCACAGCTTCAATAGCCACGGTTTCGCCGGTTATTTTAAGGATTGTCTCGGCTAGTTTTTGCTGATTACTGTTCTCCTTAATCCGTTTCTGGTGAAAAGCGAAAGTAAACGCCAGTTTCAGTTTGCCTTTTTGCGAGAAATCGGCACGAGCCATACGGACCACGCCGTAAAGGGTGTTGTGGCTAAGTTTTAAAGCCTGTAAAACTTCAGGCCATACGGTTACATCGATTAAAGAAGTACTGGTCTTATTAGACTTAGACTCAGTCGCCTTTGCAGCCGGCTTTACCGCGGTTTTAACTGGCTCCGGGTTTTGGACTTCTGGCTTTGCAGACTCAACCGCTGAGGCAGAGGGCTGCGACTTATAAGCCTTGGCATTTGCGCGGAGCAAGATAATTTCAAGAAAGCGTTCCGGATCATGGGATACAGGCACTTCGATCAGCTGGCTGAAGAGCTGGAAGGCGTCTTCGGGTTCTATAACAGACTCATCTTCAATAACCTGGACACGCAGCGTTTGGCCCAGCCTCTTAGCAATGGCTGCCGCCTGATAGCCTTGGTCATACAATGCCCTTATCGCACTCATGAGTTCAGCCGGCCCAGAACCGTTCGTTATAAATGCCGCCAGCTCCTGAAGCGTTTCGTTAGGCGGTATACCTAACAGCCGCGTGACAGCAGGCCCTTCAATTTTAGTTCCCTGGTTTCTGGCCTGATCCAACAGGCTAATGCTGTCGCGAAAGCTACCTTCACCGTGTTCGGCTAGTAGCTCCAGAGCTTCGTCGCTAACAGTCAGGCCTTCTGACTTGGCAATAGTTCGCAAGAGGTCCATAACTTCTTTTTTTTCAGCCGGCTTAAAACTAAAGCGCTGCGTTCGGCTTACAATGGTATCAGGCAGTTTGTGGGCATCGGTGGTGGCCAGAATAAAAACAACATGAGCTGGCGGTTCTTCAAGCGTCTTTAGCAAAGCATTGAAAGCTTCCCGGGTCAGCATGTGAACTTCATCGATAATGTACACCTTGTACTTAGCGCTGAGGGGCGCCATATAGACTTTATCGCGTAATTCCCTAATCTCATCAATCCGCCGGTTACTGGCAGCATCTATTTCTATGATGTCGAGGTGAACGCTATCATCAGTGTAGGGCAAACCGTTAATTTCATGTGCCCAAATTCGGGCAATAGATGTCTTACCTACGCCCCTGGGCCCTGTAAAGAGATAAGCGTGGCTGATTCGTCCCAGCTTCAGCGCCTGCTTTAAAGTCTGAGTAATATGCTCCTGCCCGATCACCTCGTCAAGAGACTTTGAACGATACTTTCTGTATAAAGCCTGACCCATATTTACACTATTATACTAGCTTTGTCGGCCGTCGCCTGTTGTGCTTATTGCTGCCGGTACTATTAACGATTAAAGCGCGGCTTCGAGGGCAGCCCATTCAGCGGCAGAGTCGTCTTCGGGAACATTGATGCTGACCTGATCGCCTGGCTTGGCCTTGAAATAGGTTACACTGGCGAGGAGCACACGAAGTTTCTTGCCGTTTACGTCAACAAAATAATGGCCATTTTCGAGAATTAAAGTTCCTACTACTTGTTTGCGCGGGATTGGGCCAATCTGCTTGTAAAGAAAAGCGCCGTCTTCAGCTATGGTTAGTTTGAGAATGTCACCCTGAACGAGTTTTGACTTACTGGCATAATTAGCCGGCACGGGATAAATCTTACCGTCGGAACCAACCATGTTTTGCCCGTCAAAGACACCTTCAATAACCTTACCCAGAGTTTCTTCTCTGGCAACAGGCGCAACCCTATCGTCATCGCCGACTAAGCTGATTAATAGCTCAGTGGCCGCGGCCAGGCTGGTTGAGGCCTCTTGAATCAAAGCTCTGAGGCGTTTTACTTGTTTGTCTGGAACATCTGCCATCTTGTCTGTCTCTCTTGGGTAAGTGTTTATTGTTACACTTTCCTCCTAAAAATATCACGAAGTTCTGCTCAAGTCAAAAAAACCTGGCTAACTGTGGATAAATAACCGTAAACTATGCCAGTTCTACGGTGGCGCCGGCAGCTTCTAAAGCTGTCTTGGCATTTTCCGCGTCTTCTTTTTTTGCTTTCTCGAGGACAGGTTTAGGAACACCATCCACAATGGCCTTTGCCTCGCCCAGACCTAAACCGGTAAGGTCTTTAACGGCTTTAATGACGGCGACTTTCTGAGCACCGGCGTCCTTTAGAATGACGTCGTATTCGCTCTTTTCATCAGCCGCAGGCGCGGCTTCGCCGCCGGCCGGCGCCGCAGCAACAGCTACGGATGCCGCAGCCGGCTCAATGCCGTACTCGTCTTTTAATATGGTTCCTAGCTCGTTAACCTCTAAGACTGTCAGGCCTACGAGTTGTTCTGCAATTTTCTTTAAATCTGCCATTTAGATTACTCCTTTATTACTTAGTTAGTTAGTGGCCTTAGCTTCTAAGCCTTGCAATATGCCATGTAAATTTCCGCTCAAACTACTCATAACACCGTTAATAGGCGCGTTGAGCGTATTAATTAATCCGGCAATCAGCTGGTTCTTGCCAGGCAAGACAGCTAAGGCTTTAACGGTCTCAGTATCAATAAACTGCCCGTCAGCACCTATAGCTCCCACGAATTGCAAAGAAGGGTTAGCCTTCGAGAAAGCATGCAGGCTCTGAGCCGGGGCTACTTCATCCTCGCTATTAAAAGCGTAGAGCAGCATACCTTGCAGTGCACTGATGTCCGTCTCTTTAAAACCTTCTGTTTCTTTAATTGCTTTAATAACCAGCCGGTTTTTAACGACTTTTACCTTCGTGCCATTAGCCTTGGCATCCCGGCGTAAAGCCTGCAAAGCTTTCACGCCCGTACCTTCATATTTAGCAATAACAGTTAGTTTGGAGTCCGCCAATAGCTGGCTGACTTCAGTGATGACCATTTGTTTCTTGTCTTTGGCTAGTGCCATGGATTGTCTCCGTTTATTTAATTTTATGAGCGGTATCGACCTTACGCCGCTTAAGAGTCGTTGCCAAACAAAAACGTCTTTAATTCTGTTGAACCAAAGACGCATAAACTACCTAGAATAGATTGTTTGCACCTCGGCGACATTATTAAGTCTGTTAACAGACCGTCGCTGTCTCTGGCAACTTAGTTGTATGTTAACAAATATGCTAACTCTGGTCAACTGCTTCCTCTGGCAGGCAGGACGGGCACGACCTATCTCAGCTGCCTTGAATAAAGATTTCTAACGCTTTAGAGCCGGCAGGCTGGTAGGCGTAATCTATTTGCCGCAAGTTTCTCTCTAAGGCTAACTTATCTTCGGCTTCAAAACCGATCAGGACATTGCCCTGGTCGCCGCCTTGACCCCGATAGTGAAATAAGCTTATATTCCATTGCTTTCCCAACTTCTTCAAAAAATCATTGAGAGCCCGTGGTCTTTCGGGAAATTCTATTGAATAAACTCGTTCGCTATGGGCTGCCGCACTGGGACCACCGATCATATGCCTCACGTGCTCGATAGCCAGGTCATCATCTGTTAAGTCTTCGTATGTATATTTATGTTGTTTCAGGCCTTTAATGAAAGCCTGCTTATCTTTTGAGCTGGTGACTCCCACGCCCACAAATATATAAGCGCTGGCGCGGCTGCTTAAGCGATAATTAAACTCTGTTATTACGAAACCGTCTACGACTATTTCACAGAACTTCCGCAACGCGCCGGGTTCTTCAGGCATGCGCACGGCAAACAGGGCTTCCTGGCCACTTCCAAGCAGGGTTCTTTCAGCCACGAACTGCAGCCTTTCAAATGTCATATTTGCACCGGAACAGATGGCAGCTACCACAGCTGAAGATGGCAAAACACCTTGGCTGGCGAGCGCTTGAGCTCCGGCCGTAGCTAACGCGCCGGCTGGTTCGACTATACTGCGGGTATCTTCAAATATACTCTTAATAGCAGCACAGATCTGGTCATTATCAACGGTTATTATCTGATCAACGTATTGTTGGGCTAACAAAAAGTTATGTTTGCCTACTTGTTTAACAGCTGCGCCGTCAGCAAAAATACCGACATGCTCTAGAGTTATGCGTTTGTTAGCAGCTAATGAACGGCTCATGGCCGCACTATCAGCCGGCTCCACACCTATAACCTGCACATCCGGGCTAAGAGTTTTTATATATTGGGCAACGCCGGCCAGCAGTCCTCCGCCCCCTACAGGTACTAAAGTGTGAGTCACGCCAGGTTCCTGGTCAAGGATTTCCCGGCCTATAGTACCCTGGCCGGCAATAACCTCTAAATCGTCAAAAGGGTGAATAAAAACACGCCCTGTTTCTTTTATAAGAGCCTGGCAGTGATCATAAGCTTCAGAATAGTTATCCCCGCTTAATATAACCTCCGCTTCATAACTTTGCACGGCTTCCACTTTAATATGAGGGGTCGATTGCGGCATTACAATGAGTGCCGAAATACCTAATTTGTGAGCGCTCAGGGCCACACCTTGAGCGTGGTTGCCGGCACTGGCGGTAATAACACCTGCCTCTCTTTCCTTTTTACTTAACTGAACGATCTTGTTGTATGCTCCACGGAGCTTAAAAGAATGGACTGGCTGCAGGTCTTCGCGCTTCAGTAACACCTTGCAGCCTAGTTCTTTGCTAAGTTTATGAGCCACTTCCAGGGGCGACTCGATTGCTACCTCGTATACCCTGGCCAGAAGCGTATTTTTCGCTCCTTGATTCACGATTTACTGCCTCTCATGGCTATCGCTTCGATCTCTATTAAGAGTACGTGGTCGCCTATTTTTGGGAGTGCTGACACCTCCACGCACGACCTTGCCGGCCGGGGCTCCGAAAAACTGTTCATGTAAAGGTCATTAACAATTTTATAGTCATTTATATCCTTCAAAAAAATAGTTGTCTTAACGACTGAGCTGAGCCCTAACTCCACAGTAGCCAGGACAGCCTGAAGGTTTTTTATGGCCTGGCGCGTCTGTCCTTCAATACTTTTACCTGCCAGTTTACTGACAGGTTCCACACCTATCTGGCCAGATACAAAGTACAAGTTGCCAGCTTGATAAACAGGGCTGTATGGTCCGTATGTGCTCATGCTCTCCAGTGTATTACTTATCGATAATGTTTCAAGCAATTGCTAGGTTATGTTCCACGGCGGGGTATGTTGCCGAAGTTTCCATTTGATGATTTAACCATAGGCTGCTTTAACAATCAGTTGTCCTTGGGCTTGAAGATCACTAGGCTTTGGCTCAGATCTAGCTCCCTCTCCACCCATTTGTTCCATAGGGCCATATGCATGATCCACAATTGCCTGCCCCTCACCCAAAAGCTGTGGGTCAGCTGGTTCTGGGCTAACTACTACTGACATTACGGCCGATCTAAGATGGTACAAGGTGCCCATCTGTGTTGGTTCGGTCTCAGTGCGTGGCTGGTCCGATGTTCTTTCTGGTGATTTTCTGGTTCCCATAACGTCTCCTCCTTTAATTTTTTGCCATTAAAAAAGCTCCCGGTTTGCGGGAGCTGTTTGGCTTTATTATTGTGTGCAAAAAGCTAACCCGCTAAATGGGAGCGAGAATGACCACCTTGACAATCATCTGTTTGCACATGCTTTTATACTTGCACAAGGTCAACTAATTGTCAACAGTTTCTAACAGGAGCTACGACGTATAGATACGTAGATATTGACATATATATAATTTTATGTATAATATACTTGCATATGCTTTGCGTGCCCGGTAATTTTCATAATTCAATAATGGTACATAATTATACTTGCAATAATAGGACCTGGCTTCAAGATTAACGGATAGGGATGCATTATAATGGCTAAAAGCAAAGGCATGGAGAAGGCAGGGGTTGACCCTAGCGACGAAGAGATTTTAGAGAAACAGGCTGAGCGTCGTCGTAAGCATGAGGCTAAAAGTAAGGCTGCTGAAGTGTCTAAGGCGGTGCAAACGTTACAAATAATTCGTAGCCTCGTTATCGTTACAAAAGAAGGCTCGGACACATCACGATTCATGGAAGGGGTACGTTTTGCCTTTCAAGGAAAAGTTCTTCAGCTTGATATGGATGGCAATGTCCACGATGATGATAGTGGTCCTCATGACGAACTAGAGCTCCAGCGAAAAATGAGCAAACATAGGCATGATCATGGAGGTCATGGTCTGGTTGCTGTGGAACTCTTTGGTGGTAATAGCCAAAATGATGTAGATATGCCTAATTTCGAAGATGCACTTGTTAATATGATGATGCTTCAGAGAAGAGAATCGAGAGGATGGCACCGCCCAGGACCTGAACGACAAGAGCCAGCGCTTCTTTTCGTTAGTCCTGAGACGACAGTTGATTTACAACCAAGTACTCGTCCCGGCTCCGGTGATCTTGGTGGAGCCATTGGATTAGCTAAATCAATAATGACTCTTGGGTCTAACCAAGACCTGGCATCCATACATGATGCACATGCAGCTTCTTTATATCGCAAGATGACCTGACAGAAAAGTAGATGGCGGGTCGGTTCAGCTTGCTAGTGAAGATAATTTAGAAGAAATATAGAATTGATGCAGACTTGCCGCCTTTTTTAAGCGGGTAAGGTCCAACTTAGTTGAGATTACTGAGTTTGAACTGTGTGTAGCGTTCGGCGGCCAGGCGGGTTAGTTCGGCGTCTTCATCGCTGTTGACGAAGCTCATGGATTCGGCGAGCAAGGGGTGGACTTCGGCCAGCTTTTCGTGCATTTGCAGAACTAGTTTGCGGTAACCTGGATGGCCTTGCAGAGTGGTGCGTATTTCATGAAGATGGAAAGCTTCCCGGGCATTATAAGTGACTTTCCAGCGCATCTTGTGCCCGAGAAGCGTGGCGTACTGGGCCTCAAGCTGATACCCGTGCTTTTGCAACAAACTGTAGAGTTTTAGGCTAGTATCAAAGCAGGCTTCAAACTGTTCGCTCAAGCCGGCTTCTTCTACCAGTTTTGGTATTTCATAGCCGTAGCTGGGCGTAAGCAGCTGCCAATTCATGTCATCAACCATTCGGTGGCGCTGTAAATCACGAAAAATACCGTAGTCACATACCAGATCCCAGCTATAGTGGGCTTTTTCTAGTGCCCGGCCTGGCCGGTGGCGACGGTTAAGGCGTTCGCCCATATAGGCTTTGAAAACTGCCAGCTTCTGATCATATGGCCAGGCGTTAACTTCGGACTGAAGCTGTTCTAGCGATAGATTGCTGTGTTCATATAACATATCCGGAACTAATAGAAGCTCGTTTTTGGGCCAAAAATCGACCAGACTCACGGCTTCCGTAGTTCCGGCAGCATGGCTGTCCGGTAAGTGCTGTTTAGCCAGCTCTTTGACTTGGGAGGACGTGTTAGCCCGGTACGCAATCATAGCCCCGCCTCGCTCCGGCTTGTCGGCACGCTCCAAAAACATCGGCACCACTTTACGGCCTTGCTCCAGCAAACTTTGCCCGGCAGTTTTAGCTTCCGGGAGTTCATCGCTAAGCAGATGCATAATCAGACTCTCCAGAGCCTGGCCGGAGGCAAAGATACCGACCGTAGATTTGGTGGCAACGGGTAATACGGCACGGACGGCATCACAGGCCTGAGCCCTTGTAGCTCCTTTCCAGGCTATGTCCCGTTCTTTTTCTGGTGTAATGGAATTATTACGGACATACTCGGTTAGCTCATGCACCATGCTTGAGTACAAGTCAAAAACCTCATCCATGGCTTGCTCATACAGTTTCTTCAGGTCAGGCTCCAAATAATCGGGGGTATAGTAGCGATATTTACCACTCGCATCTTTTTTGTCAAAGTATATATAACGCGTAGACTGTTCCAGGTAAGCCGCCAGCCGGCCCCATTCCAATTTTTTTGTTAACAGATTTGAGGCATTTTCAACAACCAGGTGTATACCGCCTAACTGCTGGACAGAGTCATCCCCGTAAGCGGTGATAACGCGGTGCAAAAGCTGGGCGTCCTTATCGACTTTGCCGGCAAACTCGTCGAGGATAGTCACGCGCATATCGTCACTCCGCCGGCTGAGGCGGGCCATGGCCGCGGCAATTGTAACGGGACTAAGTTTGTCAGTAAAAGTATAGACGTCGCCGTCGACATCCGAGACGGCTTCGCTTAAGTAGGTCCGGCCGGTCTCAGTAATCGTAAAGTTACCTTCACTTGTTTTAGCGACAAAGCTATCACTACTGTTGTTTGCGTCGGTGTTTAAGGGCGTATCTGGCAGTTTCTTTTGCTGGATAATCTCTTTAACGGAGGCCGGTGGTGCCACGCTTGCCGCATTACTCGGTTCACGTATCGCCAGTTCGTGCGCAACCAATTTCCAGATGTTGTCTGATACTATATTGGGCTCTTCAGTAGAGAATACCACCGGCAGTTTACGCTGTTTAGCCTCCCACAGATAGCCGGCTCGAACCCTTTCCAAAAAGCTGTCGGTCACAGTGTCAAAGCGATCGCCGTGATAGCGTTCGTTTAGACGCGCCCGCAGCATAGATACTGGCGCGTCAAGCACTATGCAAAGATCCGGCTCAATTCCGCCCACGGCAAAACTAATAATATTATTGATGGTGTGGTAATCAGGCACATCGCCGCGGCCGTAATACTGGATTGCCAGTGTTGTTAAATAATTCCGGTCAACCAGACAGATTACACCATGCTCAACACTTTGTTTTATAATCTGTAAACTTTGGGCCCGGGCAGCGTTATATAGTAATACTTCAGTGCGGGTATTCATCGGATAGCGGGGATCCTGGGTAAGCTGTCTTATGGCACGGGCGGTAAGATCACTTTGGCTATCCGGTTCACGCAAAGTCCGCACGGCTAAACCGGCAGCCTGCAAACGTTTAGCAAGGACTCGGAGCTGCGTGGATTTCCCCACACCTTCAGCCCCTTCTAGAACAATGTATTTACCCCTATTCATAGGAGAGGCCTTCAATTTTCTGGGGGAGCGCTCTGTGGTCTTTGTAAGCCTTTGGCAACATCATATCAGGCGACCAGGTTTTGATAATTATTTCCAAGTCGTTCCCCTGCTGGTATTTGCCGCTAAAACCGTCATCTCGGCCACTCCCGTAGTTACCCTCGACTTCACCTGTTTCCAGGAAAATAGCTTGGGCAATGCGTTCGCCGACAGGCAGAAGGACGGTTTCCCGTTCATTGAGATTGAAGATCTCCAGGGTCAGGCGATTGATGTAGCCAGGATCGACCCAACCGGCATCAAAGCAGACAGCCACGCCATTGCGCCCCCAGCTTGAGCGAGACTTCACTTCGTAGGCACCGGGCGGTTTGATACCAAAAAACTCATGCGTGTGCGCGAGGATCCGTTCACGCGGTTTAAGGCTTACTACGGGGTGGCCAATAGGTATGTTGTTGACTGGTTTAAAACCGTTTAATTTACACCATTCGCCGTGCGGCATAGCTTTGTAAGGGCCGTCAAAATAGCGCTCGACATCTTCAGGATCAAAGGGATTATAGATGGTACGCTCGTTCATCCGCTCAATACGGTAGTAATAATAGCCGAGCGTAACATCCATGCTGGCATGGCTTATGTATTTCGGGTCAAAGGGGTGGCAAACAATGTGTCCATCATCGATGGCCTGCCGAATTTGGGTATTACTATAGACTGCCATATACACCTCTCCCACTTCACCTTATTTTAGAGGAATAAGAGTTAATAAAGCAAGCAGAATAATAATGTGAATTTTACGCAAATAGGGTTTATAACTGTTTATGCTTAATCTAAGCAAACCTTCTTGTACAATGGTGAGCATGAACATTCAACGCCTGCTCAGCCAGCAATTGCAGGTACATCGCCAATTCGCTGTTCAGTTTTTAAGCGTATTGGTAGCCTCGCATGGTCTGTATATTTTGGCATCTACCCTACTTGACCAGATAGCTGCCCACCACAGCTCCCACTTGAGTGACTTACAGATCGACTTACCTTTACTGATAGGGTTAAGTTTAATATATTTAAGCACTTTATTGCGCCGGCGTAAAAGAACAGCGTGGTTGGTTACAATTTTGGCGTACACCTTTTATCTAGGTTTAGGTGTAGCCCAGCTTTTAGGCAGAATGCACGTGCAGGATACCGACATTCAGGAGCTCATCCGGGCACTATTGCTACCACTGGTAGTACTAGGTTTGTTGTTTTTGTTCCAGAATGATTTTGTCGTCAAAAGCGACATACGGGGCTTTCGCTTCGCCGCAAGTTTTGCCGCAATAATTATGACCGTAGCTTTTCTTTACGGGATTGCCGGGTTTTCACTACTTGACCATCCTGATTTTCATCAAGAAATCAGTCTGCCAGGTGCCGCTCACTATACGATCGATCAGTTCAATTTAACGACCAATAAACCTGTGCGGCCTCACACTAAGCGTGCCCGTCTGTTTTTGGATTCGTTATCATTCGTAAGTTTGGGAGCCATAATGTATGCCGCTGTATCACTTTTTCAACCCTTGCGGTTAAAGTTATCGGATCAGCAATCTGAACGAGAAAGACTCGCACAGTTGCTTGCTCAACATGGCGGAAAAAGCGAAGAATTTTTTAAACTTTGGCCGCACGACAAACAATACTTCTTTGATGAAAGCAAACAGAGTGGCCTGGCGTTTAGTGTTGAACGGGGAGTGGCACTTTGTTTGGGGGGTGAAGTAGGTGCTTCGAAACATCATGAGGAGTTAATGCATGACTTTAGAAATTTATGTTTTGGCAACGACTGGTTGCCGGCACTGATACACATCGAGGATACTAATCGTCAACTTTACGAGCGTCATGGCTTCACGCTCCAAAAACTCGGAGAAGAAGCTGTTTTAGATCTGGGTCATTTTAAAACTGAAGTCGCTAACCAAAAATATTTTAGGCAAATTCGTAATAAATTCACAAAGCAAGGATATGCTTGCGAGATGTTAGAACCGCCGCATCACCAGGCGGTGCTGGATCGTTTCAGTGCAATTACCACGCAGTGGCTGGCGCATGACGGCCGCGCTGAACGAGGTTTTGTGATGGGATATTACACCCCAAAATACCTGCAAATGTGCAGGGTCATGGTAGTACGCGATGCTGCCGGTACAATCCAGGCATTTATAAGTTTAGTTCCGGCCGATTTTGACCCCAGTGAAGCTACATATGACCTGTTGCGTCACACAACAAACAGTCCTGGTAATATTAACGATTACCTGCTTATGGGGTTTATTGAACAGCTAAGTTCTGACGGGTACAAGCGGTTGAACTTAGGCCTATGCCCATTAGTAGGCCTTAATGAAACTGATGAAGAAAAGAACCGTCTTATCGACACCGTACTTCGCTTTGCCTACGCTAACGGCGACAGGTTTTATTCATTTAGCGGCCTCCATCGCTTTAAAGCTAAATACGAACCCGAGTGGCGCGACCGCTACGTTGGCTACCAAGGAGGTATCCGTGGTTTCTCGAGGACGGTGACAGCTCTTATGCGGGCAACGCGGGTTAAGCTTCGCTGAGTTTTTTATTTAGTGCTTGCTGTATAACGAGCATAGTTTCTTCATGGACTGCTTCTATCGACTGATTTGCGTCAATGATAACTGCGTGGGATTGGTAAAGTTCAGCTGCAATCTTATATCCGTGAGCCACTTCTTCAAAAAAGCTGATCGGTTTACTCTCAAAATAGTCGCTTTTGCCGGATTTCTTCTTAGCTCGTTTTATGGCCGCCCTGGTATCGGCACTGTAGATTATGGTAACCTCGGGACGAAACTGCGCTAGACCGGCCTCTACATATGGCCAGCACAATGACGCATCAAGCCCGCTGCCATAAATTTCATATGCAGCCAGTGATAACGGCCCTCTGTCCATCAATATAATCTTTCCTTTTGCTCGTTCCGCCTCTGTAGCGCCGTATAAGGCTTCCTGGATTGCTACGGATATATAAAGATTTGTTTTGGAAGGACGGTCAATAGGAGCAACCATTACTTTTCGAAGCTCTTCGCCGATTGGCGTGCCGCCGAGATTGCGGGTAGTATGCACTTGCCATTTTTCAGCTATAAGCGCATCCCGCGCCAGTACTAATTGGGTGGTTTTGCCAACGCCATCAATACCATCGAATACCACGAGTAAGCCGCCAGGTAATGACGGAGGAGCTAAGCTCATGTCTCCCATTATGACAGGTCCTTTACCAACGTTTAGACAACACTTGCCAGATCAATAGCAATCGAAGGGCCCATAGTAGTGGTTAAATGGATGGTTTTAAAATAAGCGCCTTTGATGTTTTGGGGTTTATTGGCCTTTAAACTACCTAGAACTGCTTGCATATTCTGTAGCAGTCCGGCGGCAGTGAAACTAACTTTACCTATACCTAGATGTACAATACCTGTGCTGTCGACACGATATTCAACACGGCCGGCCCTCGCTTCAGTCACAGCTTTAGTGATGTCAGTTGTAACCGTGCCGCTTTTGGGATTTGGCATTAAACCGCGCGGCCCCAGTGTACGGGCATACTTACCCAGTTTTGACATCAATGCCGGGGTGGAGATCAGAATATCAAAATTAAAATTACCCTTTTCCAGCTCAGCCAGGAGTTCATCGGTACCCGCCAGCTCCGCTCCAGCCTTTTTTGCCGCGCTTACATCTTCAGTTAAAACAGCAACCCGTACTGTTTTGCCGCTGCCAGCCGGTAGTACCAGATTGTCACGAATATTTTGATCGGCCTGGCGGGGGTCGACATCCAGATTTACATGCATCTCAACCGTGGCGTCAAACTTAACGTGACTGGTCTTCTGAGCCAAATTAATTGCTTCTTCCAGATTATAGGTTTTGCCGGCTTCAAGCAGTTCGGCACTCTTCCGAAAATGCTTACCTCTTCGTTCCAGACGCGAACGGGTCGGTGTAACCGGTGCTTTAGGCTTAGATTCCGCCGCTTCGCCGCTGGCTTTGCGTTCTTCTTTAGCCTGCTTTTCTGTCGCTTCTTCCAACGCTTTGGCGCTACGCTTGCCAGCTTTCGCAAGTTTGGGCTCTTCTGCTTTAGCTACACCAACTTCATCTTCAGCTTCTGCTGCTACTGCCTGCTTTTCAACGATAATTGTTTGTATCTCGGCAATAGTGCTTTTTGGGTTGACGTCTTCAATTCCCATAGCAGCCAGTTGCTCCAGTAGTTCTTTCTTAGTCTTAGCCATAATTCACTCCTTTCGTGGTGCTAACGGTCTTTCAGACCTCCCACAAACTTAACTACATTATATATCTGCTGTAGGTATCTCTGAATTAAGGAAGTTCTGCACCTCTATGGCATTTCTATGAAACGCTGTCGCTACTGATCGTCCCATAGGACTGTCCCAATCACAGGCATTCAATAAATCAGCTAATGTATCCTGAATTTCATCAGGGAGATCAAAAATAGCCTCTTTTTGCTCAACTCTTTCTCTTCTTGCAAATTTGTGCAGGAGGGTCAGACATCCCAATGCTTTATTAATTACTTTTGTCGGAGAGAGCTCACTAATATCTATCTCTTCTAGTTTTTCAATAAGAAGTTCTTTGTCAGAAGCTTTTTTATTAACCCCATCTACCATTATTCGACCTCAACGCCCATGCTGCGGGCGGTTCCGGCGACCATCTTTTTGATGGATTCTGTGTCTTCAGCGTTCATGTCATTGGCTTTGGCTTCGGCAATCTCCTGGAGATCTTTCTGACTGAGTTTTTTTTCGATTTTTTCGGTGTTTGGCCGGCCGGAACCTTTTTGAATGCCAAGTTTAGCCCGAATAAGGTCATCCGTAGGTGCGCCCACGACGCGAAAGGCCATGCTGCGATCATCATAAATAGTTATGTGGGCCGTGACCATGGCTCCCTGCATATCTTTGGTAGCATCATTGAAGGGCTGGATAAAATCCATCATATTGACGCCGTACTGGCCAAGCGTACTACCAACAGGAGGCGCCGCGCTGGCCTGGCCACCCCTGATTTTCATCTTTAAATTAGCTTTAACTGCTTTTGCCATAATTATTATTATACCCTTTTAACCTGTAATCCGTCGAGTTCGACTGGAGTGTCGCGGCCAAACATATTGACAAGGACTTTAAGTTTGCCCTTGGCGGGGTCGATTTCACTGACACCGCCGTCAAAGCCTTTGAAAGGACCGTCAATGATGTTTACTACTTCACCGATAGCAAAATCTATCTTGTGCTTTGGCTGCTCAAGGCCCATGCGCTTCTGGATCTTTTCTATTTCATCCTGCTCAATCGGTGTCGGATCGGTACCGCTGCCCACAAAGCCGGTCACCGAAGGCGTATTCCGCACAATGTACCAGGCGTCTTCACTAAGCTTCATGTGGACCAGAACGTAGCCCTGGAAAATCCGCTTTTCAACCACCCGGCGTTTACCGTTTTTGATCTCGATCATTTTTTCTTTGGGCACTAAAACCTCAAAGATTTTGTCGTTCATGTCCAGACTGTCGGTGCGCTGGCGAATACTCTCGGCGACTTTTTCTTCGTAACCGCTATAGGTATGAATAGCATACCATTGCTTAGTAGTGTCGTAGCGTTTCGTGGTGTTCATAATTATATCTTTCGTATCCTTTACTTAATTTACTTTAAGAGAACATTTCTAAAGACTTTATCGAGTCCATAGTCAACTATTGCCACGGCCGCTCCAAATACCACCGCGAAAACAAGAACAGCAAAAGTTAATTGACGGCTTTGCTTCATATTGGGCCAGGAAACTTGGCGAAGTTCACGCCAACTCTTGCGGAAGTAGGCCGGAAATATGACTTTACCAATCAAACGTAGCACTTTACCTATCGGCGCAAATGGTTTTAGCCTTATAATCTTGAGTAAAGCAGAGCCGGCCGGTTTAAAAATAAGGCCTGCCTTCTTAACTTGATTGGTACGTTTGGGTTCACCAGAAGATTGAGCAGCTTTACTGGCGCGCTCCCGAAATGTTTCCGGGTTTTTTACGCGTCTTTTCGGTTTGACAGACTGGTTGGCGGCCATATGTTTGCGGCTCCCGCTTTTTCTAAATTAAAAAAGCCTACATAAATTTGTAGGCAACTAATGTCAAGTTTAGCAGTTAAAGCTCTCTGAGGTCAAATTATATTTCAAGCATGTGGTTATGTTCACTATAATTACTTCATATCTGGAATAAATATTGTGAAGGTAGAGCCTTGATTAAGCTCGCTTTTAAGTTCAATATCGGCGTGAATCAGCCGTGTTAATTTCATTGTTACATACAGACCTAAGCCGGTACCGTTGGCTTTACGTGTCCGGTAATCTTCGGAACGAAAAAATTTATCGAAGACCCGTTCCTGATCGCTTTTACTGATGCCTATGCCGGTGTCCCGGACGATGAACTTAACACCTTTAGAGCCAGCCGCAGCCTCCAGGCTAATATAGCCTTTGTCTGTATATTTGATAGCGTTGGTAATGAAATTCTGAAGAATTTCGCGGACATAAAGCTTGCTGGAGGCCAGCAACTCAAGTTCGGGATCAAGCGCAATTTTAAGATCCAGGCCCTTGGCGGCAGCTTTTGGCATATAATTGCTGGCCAATTCTGTCAAAAGTTCGTGAACATTAAATGACGCTGTTTTTACATCTAACTTGCCTCGTTCTGCCCGGCTGAGGGTAGAGAGATCGTTGATCATATCCGCCAGAAACATGACCTGGCTGTGAGCTTCTTTTAGCGCATGTTTGATAGAGCCTATATCACCGGATTTTTCGGCAATAAACTGCGCGTTACCAATGTTGCCCTCGGCTATGGCTATAGGTGTCCGCAGTTCATGGCTGACGACGCTGATAAACTCGTCTCGTTCTTCTTCCAGGGATTTCTCTCTGGTAATGTCACGAATCAGGAGGACAAACCCCTTTTGTCCTTTCTTGCCATAGCCTAAGTGAACCGGCGCAATACTCAGGTAAAGGTTGATCATGCTGCCATCTGAGTATTGCAGACGCAAATCCCTGCTTGTCATGGGAACCGTAGCCTCTTTTACGGCTGCCGTGATGTCACGGGGCTGATTGTCTTTGTCGAGCAGCTTAAAAAGACTGTCCAGGCGTTGTCCTACCTTTATAGTATTTATGTCAAAAATATTGAGAGCCGCGGCATTGTACAACACGATTTTTGTTTGCTCATCCACGGCAATAACAGCGTCGGCCATACTGTTCATTAAGCTTGTCAGACGCTCATGTTCCAGCTGTTCGTTCTTTTTGTCTGTAGTATCCGATGTTGTATTATGCGGCATGCTACCCCCATTATGCCATAGGCTAATATTTTTAGCCTATACTACAGGAGTATCGGCTGATAATCCCGTATATTTTTCTTGAGCATGGCCATATCGGGCAGTACTGCTTCTAGTGAATGCCAAAAGTCCGGTCCGTGTCGTAGTACTACAGTATGAGTCAGCTCATGAAGCAGGACATAATCAATCAAATGCCATGGTAACTGCATTAAAAACAGATTAAGCACAATATTGGCGTGCTGGTCACAGCTACCCCAGCGGCTTTTCAGACGTTTGATCGTGACACTGGCGTGTTCAAAGTTATTAGCTTTGGCAAGAGTAGCTAAACGTTGTGGTAATAGCTGCTCAGCCTGAATACGGAGAGCCCGTATGCAAGCTTTCTGGGCGATGCCCTGAACTTCTAAGCTGTTTGCGTCATTTGCAGCCGGGTAGTTAACAGTTATGTTGTTATTGCTGACCCGACTGCTAATCTTCGTGGCAGACACGACGCTCACGAACTGCAGGTGATGGGCTTTTCCGACTGCCTGGCCGTGAGTAAGCGGCTTGGCTGGATTATGCTGGTCCCGGATCCATAAGTGCTGAGAACGGGCAAAATCCAAGCCGGCGCGATACGACGCCCAAACAGGTATGCTGACCCGAATCTTACCGCCCGGAGCTATGCTGAGGCGGAGATTGCGGCTGCTCCTGCGCTTGTATACAGTGACGGCCAGGTCTCCGTTAATGGTAAAGTTCTTACTTGACATATTTTTATGAAATAACAGTTTTTTTAGAAGTGAAGTTAACGAATAGCAATATTTCGGCGGGTCAAATCGAAGCGACCCTGACTTTTTGGTACCAGGTTCACCATGCCAGGCTTTATAACGCGGCTATTTACGTCATCCAGGTCCAAAACCCCATCCCCTCGTAGTTTATTGATGACTGCGCTTTGCTGCATGCTAAACAGGTGCTTGCCGCTGACTACTATATAATCCTCGCTTGGCGTAGGATTTTGCATGTGGCCAATTACATCGTCATACGTTGTGCGGTCCCAGTTAGCAGCGTACTTATTATCCGCCCGGCGCCGATCGCGCTTGGCGTTACGGGCAAAGGCCGTTTCCTGATCCATCTGAAACCATACAAGTATTGGCTGGGCACGATGCTTATAGGCCATAGCAGAAAGTATACGGCGCTGTTTTATGCGCATAGCGTTAACGTCGTAGACCACGCTGAGGCCTGCCGACAGAAACTCCTCGGCCATATAATCCATAAGCTGGCCGACTATTTTATTTTCCTGTGTATCATAGCGCGGGGACTCAAACAGCTCGCCCCGAATTCGATCGGACTGAAGATGCGCGGCTTGGACATTATCGCAAAACTGCCGGGCAAAATATGTTTTGCCTGCACCCGGATAACCATACAATAACAACAAAAAAGGTTTAATCGGATAAATTTTAGCCATGTACATTTAGGTATAGCAGATTTAATGGCCATTGAAAAGCAAAACTACACGATTTGTACTACGTAAAAAGGTCATGTAGCATATAACCATGAAGTCGGAATTGAAAAAACAAGCACAAGACTTAAGGCGGCAGGGTTACCTTTTTGCTGAAATTGCCGTAAAACTTAATATTTCACGATCCACTGCTCAAATTTGGACGCATACACTTGAGTTCACTGAAGCGGAGAGAAAACTTTTACAACAACGAAAAAAGCAACTCCAAAATTCCAAAATGGCAAATCTTGCGGCTAGTAAGCGTGCTTTCCATATAGAACGACAACGGGTGCTAATCGAGAGGGCTAGAACAATTGTACGCAATACGGCCTTTACCACCACCGACTCCAAAAGTGTTTTGTGTGCTTTATTATACTGGTGTGAAGGCACTAAGGATGTTTCGAGCGGTATAAAGTTTACAAATGCAGATCCTATATTGGTAAGGAAGTTCCTGTCCTTGTTACGCACCTCTTTCGAAATCGACGAACGCAAGTTTAGAGTACTTCTTCACCTGCACGAATACCATGATCAAGCTAAACAACTGAGCTACTGGTCAGGGATAACCAGTATACCTAGCAGACAATTTCACAAAACATATACAAAGCCCCACACCGCTAAAAACAAACATGCTGACTATCCTGGGTGCGCCAGCGTCCGATATCTGGATGCTTCTATCGGCAAGTTACTCAAAATGATTTATAGTGAGTACGGCCAGACTTTATAGGGGAGTAGCTCAGCTGGTAGAGCATCGGTCTCCAAAACCGAGGGTCGCAGGTTCAAGTCCTGTCTCCCCTGCCATAACTAACTAATTGCTCCAGTTTAGATCCACGTAAAGACAAAGCTTAGCGCTTAGGTGCCTCATTGCGGCCGAGGTTTTTCTTGGTTTCGGTGAATATAACGTGTCTGCGCAGTTTCGGGCTGTACTTTTTAAGACTCAGTTTATCCGGAGAATTCATAGTGTTCTTAGTTGTGTAGTAAAGACGTTCGCCACTTTCTTCGCTTACCATACCGATGATCTTACGCTTGTCGCCTTTTTTAGCCATAAATTTTAATTACCTTACGAAACTTAATTATATTTATACTAACAGATACGCGAGAGATTGTAAATTTACACTTTTTACAGGCGATTTAACTGTAAATCAAAAAATTCATAGTGTAGGTTATCTACTAATAAATTGTGGCCTGTGGGATCAATTCCTTGCTCTTGCATACTTATTGCCTTACAGCCCGCTATGATCTCCGCGTGCGTTACCAATATTTTTTCTTTTGGCGGATCTTCTCTAAGACGCTCAATCGCCTCTAAGGTTTCGTCAGGTACTTGGCCTTCGAAAAGTTTTTTCGCTAAAGCAAAACGATCTGCGGGATCCTCGCTACAAGTTCCATCCAGCAAAGGATTAACCACTACCTCAAGCGCGCCTATTCTCGAAGCAGTTTGCCGCGCCCTCAGCCGTGGAGAAGTAGCCACACTAATCGTATCAAAACCCTTCTCCCGAAGATCCTCACCCAATAATACTGCTCCCGCGTAGGAAGCTACTGTTAAGGGAGGCCCTTCGGAACCATACTTACCCCCGTTCATTTGCTCGCCGTGACGTATTAATAATTTTTGCATGTCGATACTATAACATAAATATTTCAATATACAAAAATACCGGTTGATCAAACCGGTATTCCTGTTTTTCTTCTTGCAAGAAGGACAATTTTGTAAGAATAATTCTTTTGGTTTTATTCTTACCTAGCGCTTATGTTAATAAAAGATTAGGGTTATGTCAATGGCTTCCTGAATACTTTATCCACAGCCTGAACTAAAAACATCCCTTGAGGGATGCTTTTCTGTGCCCGCGTGGTTTCTGTAACTCGCTGGTCGGCACTGTGTATATATTAATCCTGTGATTATAAAGAGTGCTGTATGAATTATTACTCATTAATTTTCATTTGGAGCCGGCGGGGGGAGTCGAACCCACGACGTGCGGTTTACAAAACCGCTGCTCTGGCCACTGAGCTACGCCGGCACTAGTTACTCTAGCTAACAGTGATAAAGTGTAGCAAATACAGGGCAAATTTGCTACTATTGCTTAGTCAATCCCGCCATCTTAGCTCAGGGGTAGAGCACGGCCATGGTAAGGCCGGGGTCCGGGGTTCAAATCCCCGAGATGGCTCCAGATACATTTTTGCAGGGTTAGTGAAGCGGTCAAACACGGCAGACTGTAAATCTGCTGGCTTATGCCTTCGCAGGTTCGAATCCTGCACCCTGCACCA
>JBBSHY010000005.1:0-42661 GCA_038232415.1 Saccharimonadales bacterium (SeqCode)
GCCCACATAGCGCAGCGGAAGGTCGGCTTCAGACAAAATTTCATCGAGATACATAGGAGCAAGAGTATGTTCGGCGCTGGCATTAAGCCATAAATCTTCACCTTCGATTTTGTAGGTCTGCTCTTCTTTATTAAGCCGACCTGTAGCTTCAAACACTTCTTTTTTAGCTACTGCCGGCGGCAGTACCGGTAAGAAGGGCTGGCTACTAACATTCAGGTTATTGTCGATGATTATCTGTTTTACTACAACTTCGTCTGTCAATTTACTAAGCGCAAACTGCCAGAGCGCAAATTCCAGCAACACTAAATCCCCTTTCAGATAGACGAAACGCGAAGCTGCCACTTTAGTCGCCCGTTCCTTGTCGATCCAGCCTTTGGCTTCGCCGATTTGCCAATGATTTTTAGGCTCAAAATCAAACGTTGGCTTTTCACCCCAGGTCTTAACCACCACATTTTCGTCTTCTGAAGTGCCAACTGGCACGTCATCCAGCGGCATATTCGGCACTTTTTTGAGCAGTTCAACAAATTCCTGATCGATTGCAGCCAACTTATGCTCCAGGTCAGTCAATCTATCTTTAATTTCTCGTCCAGCCGTAATCTGTTCGTCGCTAGGTCTCTGACCTTTAGTTTGACTGCTTAGCTCATTGCGTTGCCGTCTTAGGTCTTCAACCCGCTGCAGCAGTTCACGATGTTCGACGTCAAAGCCCAATAACTGAGTAATATCAATATCGTAGCCCTTCTGCTTGGACTTCTCGACAACCAGCTCGGGGTTATCCCGAATAAATTGAATATCAAGCATGACTTAATTATAACCTACACCCGCCTATGCAAAATCTTCTAACAGGCCTGTTAACTTTTTCCTCTTTATATTTCTTATATTTCTGCTAATTATTTCGTCCATAGCTTCTTCCCTCTCTCGGAGAATTTCAGTAAGCTCGGCAATAGTTTTTGGCAGGCTATTAGGGTCAATGGCAGTAGGATCTTTTAAAGCTTGGAGTTCTTCTGGGAATTCTTCATATAATAACTCTGATATATGCTCTATCTCACTTACCATGGCTTGCACAGTTATGAGTGTTACGCTCCGATCCACCTCGGGAATAAGAGGTTCGTACACAACAAAAAGTTCATCTAATACTCGATTGCCTAGCTTAGTGGTGCGTGCATTTACTATGCGAGTATTAGGGCCATACTCTTTGGCTTGAGTCTCAATAAGTGGGGGTTCTTGTTCAGCCAACAGATTCAATGCAGACACAGCTGTATTTCTAACCGAACGCCGAGTGTCCGGACGCCCCAGCCGGTCTGATAGGGCCGTAATAATACCATGTCTATTGTCCGGCCTACGAATCCATCGGTCTTTTTGTTTGCTCTGTGCCTTGAGAAAGCCAAGAATTGTGAAAGCAGCTACACTGAGTACGACTTCTTCGCCATCCTTAAGCCGGTGAACTCGTGTTTCATTAACATCAATACCCTCGGCACTACTCTCCGAGATAGCTTCAGGCGCTGCAGCCCCAGAGGCTTTTTGAGCATCTGCTTGGGCAAGTTCAGCCACCTCATTCGGCACCGCCTCAACTGGAACCAATATATCAGGCTCAAGAACCACTCCCTCAATATTAATAACATCTTCTCCACCAGCTTCTTCTGTGCTCATAATATAACTATAACATGTATTAGACTAACCAGGAAGGATCTTTCTTGTCGTGAAACACCCTGTCAGCCCATACTTATTATCACCTGCAGGGGAGTCTTAGCCTGTTCTGCTTCGCACAGCTTGCAAAGTCAACTCCGTGCGGGCGCGGGCGTAGGTGCAGAATTCGCAGGGGCCGCCCATCGCAGCATCGCCTACCCCTGGCATTTGATCATCTTCCATACAGGCTTTCATCTTAATCAGGGTCGGTTCAATCCAGGCGTCGCTGCCAGTATATGGAATAACTTTGGTGTGGAATTCCAGACGGTCATTAAAGCCATCCATATCGATACGGCCATTAGTATAAACGAAGTAAGCAGTGTCATTTACGATAAAGCCGTTTTGACGCAGTAACCATTGGTAGATCTCCAGCTGGCGTTTGTAGCTGATCTGCCAATCCGAGTCGATACCTACTTCTGCGGCTTTGGATGTAGCCTTATAATCTACGACAATTAACTCGCCGGCGTCGTTGACCCAAACATCATCGATGGCACCAAAGACGTGAAGGTTGGTAGGCCTATGTAGTGTTGTTACCCCTGTGAAATTTGTCCGCCAGGTATTAAGTTTTTCGTGGGCAAAAGGGATAGCTTTGATCTGATTATCGACCATTAAAGGGTGCGGTTTACCTGAGCTGCGATAGGCATCAAACTCTTTTTTGAACAACTCGTCGATAGTTTTATTGATATTAAAGGGCGGCCCGCTGGGCCGGCTGATCTTTAGGCGTGCATCCAGCCAGAAACAGCGCGGACACTGCATAAAAAGCTCAATTTTGGAGCGTGAAACTTTATAAGCTCCTGCCTGCCCCGGTTGATAGGGTAGGGATCGTTGTCTTGTATATGCCATTGTCTTTAATTATATCAACTAAAGAAATTTACTAACTGCCAGATTATAAAACTTCAAGTATATTCATTAGTTGAACTGACGTATCAGCTATGGCAGTAGGGTGCAAAGCACGCAGCTTACTGGGGTGAGCAAAGCCCCAGGTAACAGCAATAACCCTCAGGCCGATTAATTTAGCTGCCTCAATGTCACGCAGCTCATCACCAACATAAACGGCCTGATTTAACTCAAGTTTATGTTCTTTTAGTAACCGTTTCAGTCCCCGGGCTTTGCCAAATATGCCCACACTGCCATAAATCTCCAGAAAATATTTATGCATGTTTTGTTCATGTAAAAAGCGATGCAGATTTTGAAGCGAATTAGTGCTTAGAATGAACAGCTGATGTCCTTCGGTATGTAATTTCTGGATAATTTCCGGGATTCCGGGGTGAGGAGCTATATGTTTGATGGCGTGGCGCATCCGGCGCCGCCCCTTAAATAATAACATTGGTGCGTCCCACGAGTGATAACCGAGCTGCCGCGCCATATCGCCCATCGACAATCCGCGTAATCGCTGTTTTTGCTCATCGTCCAGCGACGACAACCCGGCTTGTTTGGCCATAAAGGCAACTACATAATCAAAGCTATCGGCAATAGTACCATCAAAATCAAAAATAATTGCTGCCACTCTATTATTTAGTTTACAACAATCATATCGATAGCTCTAAACCACTTATGTGGCGAGTGGTTCATAAGGAATGTGACACATGCCCCGACCCGTGCGTTCGGTATATTTCTGATGGTAATCTTCCGCCGGATAAAAGGTGCTGGCAGCGGTAATCTCCGTCACAATAAGCTCGTCAAACTTAGCTTGAACGTTTCTTTTAACTTCTTCAGCAATATTTTTTTGTTCTTCGTCAAAGAAGAAAATTCCGGAACGATAACTATCACCCACATCCGGCCCTTGACGATTCAGTTGTGTTGGGTCATGCATCCGGAAAAAATGCCGGCACAGCGTCTCATAGCTAACTTTCTCAGGGTCATATTCCAATAAAACCGCCTCAGCATGCCCGGTAGTATGAGTACAGACCTGTTCATAAGAGGGGTTCTTCGTATGCCCGCCAGTATATCCGACGGTGGATTTGCTCACACCGGGTACTTGATCAAAATAATATTGCACACCCCAGAAACATCCCGCCGCGAAAATCGCTTTCTGCATAATTATCTACCCGCTTTCAAAGTTGCTTTCATATGTTCTCGTTTATTATAAGCTTTTGATTAGTGAAACTATAGCGAATACTAGCACCAGGAGTCCAAGTGCGCGGCGGAAATAGTTTACGCCTTTGAAGATTTCCAGCAAAGCCCAGACTATTAAAGCGGCTGAGCCTGTCCATGAAAATATATCAGCTAGCCGGCCGCTGACGAGCAAAGAAAGAAATGTCAACACCGCCCAGACGATCAAAAATGCGTTCGGCATCTGCCATAGTGTTATATTGCCCCGCTTATCTTTCCAAGTCCGATCCCACAAATTACGCTGTTCATGCTGATTATTACCTTGCATACGCTGCTACACCTCCAAGCCTTCCAGTATACCCCATCAAACTTAAGCTATTCCAGCGCATGTATGTGGTCATGATCTAAACCATAATAATGAGCGATCTCGTGCCAAAGAGTATGCTTAATTTGTTCCTTGAGCTCATCTATATCATTGGCATGATGCTGCAGCGGACCTTTAAAAAGGGTGATTTTATCCGGAAATATCCTGGTAGTTCCCTGCCGCTGGCTAAGCGGCACGCCTTGATAAAGTCCCAGAAGGGTCTGGTCATTACGGAGTTGCAGTTGCTGACGCTGATCCGAAGTGGGCAGTTCTTCATATAAAATCGCCACATTTTTTATGTTTTTAACATGTTCGCCAGGCAATTCAGTTAAAGCCTGGTCAATCAACTCCTGGAATTGTTCATCGCTGACTTCCAACACAGGATTAAACCTTTAGGCTTAAGCGTTCGATTAACCAGTCCCTGGGCAGTATGCTAAGGAACCAGCCGGCGCGCGGTCCGGACTGCTTGCCAATAAGTACGCGGTACACTGCTGCAAACAGCTCATTCGTCGACAATCCGCTATTATCCTTATGCGCATAAATGGCCTGATGAAACCATGCTCCGTCGACATCTTCCGGGGCTTTTTTGATTTTCTCGGCCAGGCTGGCTAGAAATTGCTTTTCTGTATCTGTAAAATCTGACTCATGAATGGTTTCCAGCAAAGAAAATTTTACATCTTCAGGAGCTAGTTTCTGCAGCCAGACATCGATAAATCTCAGCTCTTCGGTTATAATATCGGCATCCTCCAGAGCTGCTTTGGAATATTCGCTACGCCGGATGATCTCCAAGGTTTTCTCCGTGTCTTTCAGAGCTGCTTGATAAGAGGCTACCAGCAGAGAAAATGGCACCCGGCTGACAGTCGGCTTATCAACACCATGCAAACAAAGAGACAACAGCTGTTTGTCCGCCTCTGAGGGGTCGGATTTAGCCAAGAGCTCTCCAAATTCGTCAACGGTGCGAGCAAGTGTTGGGCCATCATCGAAGAATAATTGCTTCTCGGGCGAATAACGCAGCACGAAAAACCACACGACTTCCGCCGGCAAAACTTCAAGTAGTTCCGTGGCTGTTATAACATCACCGGCGCTCTTACTCATTTTCTTAGTGTCGCCGCTGCGATTAATGAAATTATATGGTAGGGGTAAAGGTGGTTCGGCCTCAAAAATATCTTTAATAATGGCTGCGCCGGTCTCGTAGGAACCGCCTTTGGTGGCATGATCACGGCCAAAAGGTTCGGCATTTACCCCTAAAAGCCACCAACGGGCCGGCCAATCAACCCGCCAGTTCAGCTTTACCTCGCCGCCGGCATAACTAATCTGTTTATCTTGACCGTTTTTATCTTTGAATATAAGAGTTTTATCTGTTTTATCGAAACTTACAAGCGGTCTATTTTTTAAATACCCGTCCTCTATTACCTGAACCGGCGACCAATTTTCATCAACGGCCTGACCCGATATATCTTCAAGGATTTTTTTGATGGCTTCTTTTTGTTCTAGCGCTTTCTCGATAGCTCGCACGAAATAACCGTTCTGGTATTTTTCATGAGCCTTTATGATATCCATATCCAGATGCATCTTTTTGGCGGCCACCGATAAGTCCTTCAAATAGTAATCAGCATAAGACTGCCCTGAACCATCAGGCGCCGGAACTTCGCACAGTGGCTTGCCCAAATACTGCTTATACTCAGGCGGTAGATTAACAGGTAGCTTACGAAAGACGTCTAGGTCGTCTACCACATGAAGATGTTTAGCCTTATGTCCGCGTCGCCTCGACTCCCATGCGATAGCTTCCGCTGTCAGCACTTCGCGCAAGGTACCAAGATGATATGTACCTGACGGCGACACACCTGAAGACACCACAATACCACCTTCGGGATGCTCTGTGACCAGCTCATCAACAATTTTATTAAGCCACTTCATACTGGCCGTAATTATAGCGGAGTTTTCGATTGCATGGCTAAAGTTTCAACTTTTAGCTGATGCCGACAACTTTGTAGGTAGTGGTGTCGACCGGGGTAATGATTTCGACTGATTCACCTTCTTTTTTGCCGAGCAAAGCCTGGCCGATTGGTGACTCGTCGCTGATTTTGCCATTCAGGGGATCGGCTTCAACTGTGCCGACCACCTGGAATTCTTTAGCCTTGCCACTACCCTTTAGTTTGACGACTGAGCCCAGCTGAACTTGCCGGGCGCCGCGGGGCTTTTTAATGATTTCGACGTTTTGTAAGATGTTTTCCAGTTCGCTGATACGAGCCTCATGGCGATCCTGCTCGGCCCGCGCAGACTGATACTCGGCATTTTCGGTAAGATCACCAAGTTCACGGGCATTTTTAATAGCGTCAGCCACGCCGGCGCGCTTAGCAATCAATGCATCAAGTTCTGCCTGTAATTCATCGACCCCGGCCTGGGTCAATCGAAATAATTTCTTCATCGGTCTTCCCTCCTTATATCGGTCATTACGGGTCTAGTTAAACGCTAACGTGTCAAGGCTCATTATACCCATGCTCAGTCCGTAATGCCTAGTGTTTTTAGTAAGTCATCTATGGTGGACTGATGTGGGGTATCTGCCTGTCGGCCCTTCAGTTCATATGAATCGTTCATGGCTGTTTTATCGCTGATTACCACTCTATAAGGTATTCCCAGCAGGTCAGCATCCGCGAACTTTTCGCCAGCTCTTGTATCACGGTCATCATATATTACCGCAACCTGGGCTGCTGTCAAGCGTTGATAAAGCTCGTCGGCCTGCTTTACTACTTCCGGACTACTACCTAATCGTGCCAGGTAGACTTTGGCAGGTGCCACGGCTTCAGGCCAGACCAGGCCTTTTTCATCAGCAAACTTTTCAGCGATGACCCCCATAACTCTAGTGATGCCTAGGCCATATGAGCCCAGGTGAACGAATTGCTTTTCACCGGCTTCATTCGTAAAACTGAAATTCATCTTCTTGCTTTTGTCAGTGCCGAAATTAAAAATATTGCCAACTTCGCTGCTTTTAACTGATTCCAACTCTTCCCGTTTAACACCTAGCTGGCTCAAACTTTCCTCATCCAGAACTTCTTCGTTAATGGCGATGTTCTTACCGCGATGTAAATAAATCACGTCTTCTCCAGCCTCGCATACAGTCTGAAACTCATGGCTGAATTTGGTAAACGCACCGCCGGCAGCGAAAGTCACATAGGTATCTTTACCGATACCAAGTCTTTCATAGACTTTTTTATAGGCTTCAATCACTGAATCGTAATAGTCATCATGCTGAGTAACATCGGTGCTTAAGGAATACATGTCCTTCATAACAAATTCACGGCCACGCATAATACCGCTTTTAGCCCGCAGTTCGTTGCGTAGTTTAGTCTGAAATTGATAGACACTTACCGGCAGATCTTTATAACTGCTCAGGTATTGTTTCATCATTTCAATGACGGCTTCCTCGTGCGACCAGGCCAGGCCGAGTTCGCCTCCATCCTTTAGCCGGGTTTTGAACCAGACATCAACGGCTTTATCATCCCAGCGGCCGGTTGTTTCCCACGGTTCGCGAGGCTGCAGATTGGTCATAACCAATTCCTGTCCATTAATAGTATTCATTTCCTCACGAACAATCTGCTTGATGTTTTCAACTACTCTTAAACCAAGCGGAGCGTAGGCATATACCCCGGCCATCACCTTGTAGATGAACCCGGCCTGAATCAACAGCTGTGCGTTACGGGCGGTCTCATCAGCTGGTATTGTTTTGCTGGTTTTAGTAAAAAGTTGTGACAGTCTCATGAATTTATCTCGATTCACTTAATATATCACCCTTTGGTGACACCATTGCTTTCCACAATCCATTTGTAGGTAGTTAAACCCTCTTGGCCGACCGGTCCGCGGGCATGGAGCTTGCCGGTACTAATACCGATTTCAGCGCCCAAGCCGTATTCAAAACCATCAGCTAATCGTGTCGATGTATTATGCATGACGCTTGAACTGTCCACTTCGGCTAGAAACTTTTCAGCAGTGACACTATTTTCAGTAATAATTGTATCGGTATGGCCGGAGCCGTACTTATTGATATGTTTTATTGCTTCATCGAGGTTATTGATTACTTTTATAGATATGATCGGTGCTAAGTATTCTTTAGACCAGTCATCTTCAGAGGCTTTTTTTGCTTCGTTAAACATTTCACGGATTGCGTCGTCGCCGCGGATTTCTACGCCCTTTTCTGCCAGTCTTGCACATAATTTAGGTATAAGCGATTGCGCTATACCCCTATGAACCAAGATACTTTCTGCAGTGTTACAGGTACCTAAGCGCTGAGTCTTAGCGTCAACCGCGATCTTAATTGCCATCTCCGGATCAGCTTCATCGTCAATATAAACGTGGCAATTGCCTTCCAGATGAAGCAGGGTTGGGATCGTCGTATTAGCTTGGACAAACTCAAGAAGTTTTCGGCTGCCTCTTGGAATAACTAAGTCGATAGCGTCATTATACTTTAATAAAGCAGCTGTCACTTCACGAGCTTGGTCGGTAATTGCTGTCGCTGTTCCTTTAGGAAAACCGTGCTGATGTATCGCCTTATCCATGGTCTGATAAAGCGCTTCATTGGTAGACTTAACTTCATTGCCGCCTTTTAGAATAATCACGTTGCCAGTCCTGATAGCTAAGGCTGCGGCATCAACCGTCACATTGGGACGGCTTTCATAAATCATTAAGATAACACCTATGGGCACAGTCATTTTAGCGGTTTTGATGCCTGAAGATTGAGTTTTTTGGTCGTATTTTTGTCCGATAATATCCGTTAATCCGGCAATTTCCTCAACCGAGCTTAGCATGTCGTCGAAACGGATTGGGGTTAGGGTCATACGATCAATATGGACCTGGCTGTAATCTGCTTTGGCTTGCTCAACCTCTTCACCATTAACTTCCAGTATTTTTTGCTTGTCACTGCGCAGCTGTTTAATCAACTGTTTGAGTAAACCAGTCCTATCAGCTCCGCTCTTGGCAATCAGCAATTGTTTAGCCTGCTGCGCCTGGGCAATTATCTGCTTGTCATTCATGCTGATAGCTCCTTTGACTTGGCCCGACCAGTTAAGATAGCCAGATGCAAAGATTGATCTAGGTGTTGATCCTTCAGGATTTTGAGAGCAGCTTCAGTTACCCCCCCTTTACTGGCAACCTGGCTTACTTTTTCGGCTGCCGAGCCACCATCCAGCATCGAGGCCGCGCTGGCTAAAGTACCATTGGCAATTTGGCGAGCTAAATCTGGCTTAAAGCCTTGTCTTTCAGCCTCGACTTGCAACAGCCTGGTCAACTCAAAGAAATACGCCGGGCCACAACCGGCAATTGCTGTAAAGCCGTCAAAGTCATCTTCCCTATCCAGCCATATAATTTCGCCCCATCGACCCAGTAACTTAGATAATTCGGCTCTGTTAACCTGGCCAGCAATATATGCCCCGGTAACACTTTTTCCTTTAGCGACACCAAGATTCGGCATAGTGCGTACCAGCGAATTTATACCAAGCATGCTGCTTATTCTGTCGCCCCGAATACCCGCCATAACTGATATAACCGTCTGCTTGCTTATGAAAGGGCGCAGTTGCTCGCTCAGCTCATTAAAAACCTGCGGTTTTACCGCCAAAATAATGAAATCAGCCTGTTGGATCTGGCTAAGATCATCACCCTGGTCAAGGCCCACTACCTTATACTTGCCGCTAATTATTCTACTAATAGCACGCCCCATTGTGCCAAAGCCAACAATTACTACTGTCTTCATCCTCTTATCCTCGCATACTTATCATAATGCACAAGTAACTTACTTATCTTCTCATTAATGGCTTTTTGGGCAATTCCAGCGTCTAGAGCAGTCTCGCCATAACCAAGAATTTTAGTCCCGTGCTTGATTACGACAATGTCATTCTCAAAAAAATTCCCCTCAACCGAGCTAATCCCTACGGTTAATAGGCTGGCTGCTTTACCCTCTTCAATAATTTTAGCAAGCCCATGATCAACCTGGATTACACCGTTGGCAAAGTCTTTCTTGTCTAAAATCCAACGCTTTCGGGCCACAATACGTTTATCGGCAAGAAACCTTGTTCCAACGTGCTCGCCAAAGACTGCTTGTTGGATATTTTTAATTAAAGAACCGTCACAAATAATTGTTTCCAAGCCTCGCTGGGCGCTGTGTTCAGCAGCAATACACTTAAGCTGCATCCCGCCCTTTCCGTGCTCGGATGTTGTTTTATTAACATAAGCGGTCCAGCTTTTATCGCCAAATTCCACTTCGCTAATAACCGTCCCATCTGACTTTAAAACTCCATTAACAGTGCTGGCCAGTATGACTCTCTGGGCATCAACCAACGATCCTACCAATCCAGCTATTTCATCGTTGTCGCTAAACTGATGCCGGATTTGGTTATCAGGCTGGTGACGATCATTAATGAGAGCAATGACTTGCTTTTTAGCCAGGTCATTAAAATTATCCCGAACTGCCAGATAACTTTTCCTATGCTCAAAATCTTCTTTAGCTATCAGTACTTCAGAAACTTTTAAACCCGCCTTGGAAAACGCTTGCTTATATAGCTCGAAAAGTTCTTGCTGACCCTTAGCAATGTCTTGTTTGCTGCTTGAATTTTTACCCTTTTGTTTGGTCAGGGCTACTGCGCCGGACGTAACTAACCAGACATAGTAGTTATCTTTTTGCAAAGCTGCCGCCAAATCTCCCAGATTATCCAACCATTGATGTTGAATTTTCTGGTTGCGTACTAACAGCCCGGAACTAAATTTTATAACTACTCTTTTCATTTGTATCCTGATCTAAACTATAGATATATTTACCTAAAATTAAAAATCAAACCGGAAAAGGTGTAACAGCGGAGCTATGAACAGAAAGAAAAAAGCAATGCCGTTTTTGATGGCGTGTAGGGTGATGGACGCCCACAGGCTACCGGTTTTTTCACGAAGATATATCAACACCAGGCTTAGCACAAAAGTATCGAGGGCAGCTATATAAAGTGGTCCGCTTGCCCCGCCCTCGGGCAAGTGAGCGGCAGCAAAGACGGCACTTGTAACTATAACCGCCGCAATAGTACGCATTCCCTTTTTTAGACTACTATACAGAAAGCCGCGGATCATAATCTCTTCTGTCAGCGGCGGCAAAATGACCAGACTGATGAATGTTAAGATCAGCTGCGCGGAGCCATGAACACTGCTAAAACCAAGCTGTTGCTGCTGATTGACATTTAGGCTGGGAACAAAATGCGTAACCATAACGACACTAAACAGATAAAGCAGGAAGTATAGCGGAATCGCCGCCAAACCGTACAGCAGATCGACCCAGCGAGGGCGTCGCAGTCCAATGCCGGCAAAACCAATTTTGTAACGTCGTAAGAAAAGATAAATAGCACCGATTGCTAAGGCTTCGGCCGCTAAAATGTAGACAAACTGGGCAAATATCGAATTTTCTATCCAATCAGATGCTTGGGTATGCGACCAATGGTTGAGTAAAGGATAGACTGATATCAGCGTGCCGCTAACAATCTGCGAGACATAGTAGACAATGATTACAAAGAAGACTCCCCACCATGGATTCCACGGTACCACTGAGGGCCTGGAGGAGGCTATTTCTTTAGGTGAGGTGCTAGAAGAAGCGTTTGACATCGACAACGGTAATCACAATCATCAGACTGATCAACACCACAAAACCAACTGCGTTGATAAGTTCTTCTCCCCCGGCGGATAATGGCCGTTTGAGCCCCCGGGCAATAAGCGTAATCCACAGCCTGCCCCCGTCCAGCGCCGGAATTGGCAAGATATTCATAATTGCCAGCGTGAGCGAAATAATGCCAATGATAAGCAACATAAACTGATAGCCCAGCAAACTACCTTGCTTCAAAATCACAAATATACCGACCGGTCCTGATACTTGCGATGCAGCAGCCGTCTGGCCGTGCTGGCGGGCGGGGGTGTTACCGGTTACTGCTCCGGCGATCAGGCTGCCCAAACCGCCCAAGGCGTGCCCCAGACCCTGAAATGTCAAAGCCGTTACCTGTGCACTGAAACCAATCGCTACAACTGGCGCCGACCATGTCGAACGTTGTAAGCTAAAGTCATGAGTCGCTATACCGAGGTAGCCTTTGGGATTATGCGTACGGCGGCTAGCTTCTACTTCCTCTGCTCTGCGAAGATGGGCTGTGGCAAATCGAATTTTTCCGTCTCTTTTATATTCAACTGTAAAATTCAGCCCCTCAAATGCGTGCGTAGCCTGAGTAAGATCACTGGTCTTCGAAATCGTATCACAAACAGATTCTGGACAAGGCAGACTGCCGTATTTCACTAGTTGGTCACCTTCTTTTAATCCGGCTTTGGCTGCAGGTGAGCTTGGTTCGACATATTGAATTAACACTTTTGAGGACACTACATGAGTGTTGCTTTTAACAGTGAACTGGTTATCAATCAGTTTCGGCATACCAATCAGCGCTAGAATGGTAAATAGTATGAGCGCCGTTATGAGATTCATGACTACACCAGCGACCATAATTTTACTCTTGACCCCGAGTGTAGCAGCCCCGAAGCTGCCTGGCTCAGTATCACTGTCGTGCTCGCCTTTCAGCTTGACAAAACCACCAAGCGGTATGGCATTAACAGTAAAGTCCCAGCCGCCGCGCATCTTACGTTTATACAAACGCGGTGGAAAGAAAATACCAAACTCTTCAACTTCCACACCGTTGCGACGAGCCACGATGAAATGACCAAACTCGTGCACCACTACCAGCCCAATAAATAGGATAATAGCTACAATCAACAATATTATCGACATTGTTATCTATTGTAGCAAAACCCTGCTCTATAAATGCCATGTTTAGAACTGAATCACCCCCCCCATAATTTAACTTTACAAATTGAGCAGTCTGTATATAATTATTCGTGAAGTTAATCAAAAGCAAAACGTATTCAATAAAAACACGTAAAAAAACAGAGGTTAAAAAGTGAGCCGTGTAATTTTGTCTCCCGAAATGGTTGGTAACGAGTTTACAATGCCACAATCGAGCTTGCGCCTATCTGCGCCTGAGCCAGCAGTTAGTTCGCCTATAATGCCGGCCCAGATCGGTTCACCCCATCAACCCATTGCACTAGTCACTGCAAACAAGGCTGCGCACAAGGCACTATTGGCAAAATTGACTAATCTTATCTACCCCTATAGTTTTATCATATTTGCGTTGCTTTTCTTGCTGGCTGGCAGCACCGGCGTCCAAGTCGGCGGTAACTACTGGTCAGCCCACACCTTAGGCAGAATCAAACCTGTAGCCAGCTTAAAGGTCCCGACCCATAGTATCATCGGCCTCAACCTGTCAGTACCAAGTGACCAGCTAGCAGCCCAGCTTCAGGCTGTTACTTCACAGCCCGTTAGTTTAACAGTAGGCGATAAAACCGTCCCAATTAAACCTGACACCATAAAAAGCTGGCTCCAGATCACCCCCGATGCTACCGGATCTAAGCAATATATCCACGTCAAAGCCGGGAATATCAGTAAATCGTTAACTGATGTGGCTAATAAATACGTTCGGGCTCCAGTTGACCAAGTTAGCGTAACCCACGATGGCAGCTCCAGTATTGTGGTCGCCGGTGTGAATGGTGCCAGGCTCAGCGATCCCGGAAGCCTGGTAGCACAGGCAGCTGCAGTGGCCAAAACCGTCATGGATGCCAAAGGTATGAAGTTCACGACTCCTCTCGAAACCATTCCTTTTCAAGCTGTAACACCTGCCGCATTCACTAAGCTGATTGAAGTTAACGTCGTCACTAAACAAATGTATCTATACGATAACGGGCAGCTGACTCAAAATTATCCTGTCAGCGCCGGCGCAGCTGAAACGCCTACGCCCCTTGGCGAATATCATATCTTTTCAAAGTTGCGAGTCCAAGATATGAAAGGCTTCAATCCTAACGGCACCAAGTATCTTCAGCCCCACGTGAACTGGATCAATTACTTTTTGCCGGGCGGCTATGCCATACATGGTAATTATTGGCGTCCGCTTAGCTGGTTTGGTGTGGTGAACAGCTCACATGGCTGTGTATCGTTGCCTGATGACCAGGCCAAACGGGTATACGATTGGGCGCCAATAGGCACAACAGTTATTACCCACCGTTAACACAGTTTACACTGTCATAATTTCAGTTTCTTTAGCCCGGGCGATGGCTTCGACTTCAGCGCGAGCTTTGCTCATGCCGTCTTCAACTTGAGCGCTCAAGCGCTTGGCGTCATCTTCGCCGATATCCTTATCTTTTTTCGCACTATTAAATTCATCAAGTGCTTCGTGGCGGATAGCCCGCAGCTGGATCATGCAGTCTTCCTGTTTTTGACTGATTTGTTTGGCCAGCTCCCGGCGGCGTTCTTCTGTGAGGGACGGCACAGGCACACGAATCACCCTACCATCATCGGCCGGATTCAACCCGAGGCTTGGATTATTACGAATAGCATCAGCAATCGCCCCCAAGTTGTTAGGATCAAAAGGCGTAATCTGAAGCAGTTGGGCTTCAGGCGCCGCAACTGTCGCTACTTGTATCAGCGGCATAGGTGTTCCATAGGCCTCTACTACTACGCCATCGAGCATACTGGCGCTTGCCCTTCCGGTACGCAGACTTTTCAAACTATCTTTGAAGCGCTCCACCGCCTGCAGAAGTTTTGTCTCCGCATTCCTCACTACTTGATTGGCATCCATAATCTCTACTATACACTTTCCGAAGGTGCTTTTAGCTGACTTCACCCAGCGCTATACGCGAAAAACGACGGACGACGATGTTTTCGCCTAAGCGAGCGGCGTGGTCTTTTACATATTCAGTCACAGTTTGGTCGGGGTTTTTGACGAATGACTGGTCAAGCAGACAGCGTTCAACGAAGTATTTGGCCAGCTGGCCATCGACAATTTTATCTATCATGTCTTCCGGCTTGCCTTCACTTTTAGCTTTGTCGGCAAATTCGGTTTTGGCCTGGTCTCGGACTTCAGCCGGCACATCGTCCAAACTGACATATTGTGGTGCCGAAGCAGCAATATGCATGGCGATATCTTTTACTAAATCAGTAAAAATCTTATTACGGGCTACAAAGTCAGTTTCGCAGTTCACTTCTACCAGGACGCCTATGCGTCCATCATGGTTATAAGTACCGATTACGCCGGCGCGGGCTTCGCGTTCGCCGCGTTTTTCGGCTTTTGTCAGGCCCTTCTGCCGCATTGCCGCCAGAGCTTTATCAAAGTCGCCGCTAGCTTCTTCCAGGGCGGCTTTGGCATCAGTCAAGCCCACACCTGTCAGGTCTTTTAGACGCTTTACCTCGCTAATATCAACTGTCATTCTGCTCTCCCTCTGTGTTGGCAGCTGGTTTGTCGTCCGATTTAAGGGCTGCCGCCTTAGCCTCAACTTTCTCTGCAGGTTTGAGAGCTTCGGCTTTAGCCTCAACTTTGGCGGCCGGCTTAGTTTCAGACTTTTCTTCAGTTTTTTTGACGGCGGCTTTTCCGGTTTCGATTGCGCTCTGTACATAGTCGGTAATGAGTTGGATTGTTTTTATAGCATCATCATTAGCAGGTATCGGGTATGTTACCTGGCTGGGATCGGCATTGGTGTCGACCAGTGCTACTATCGGTATTCCCAGCTTATTAGCCTCCCGAACGGCATTGTCGTCATTAACCATATCAATGATGAACAACGCGCCAGGGCGGCTATTCATCTCTTTGACTCCACCGTACAGAACATTCATTTGTTCAATTTCTTCCTGGAACCGCTGGACCTCAAGCTTGTTGTACTTGTTAGCCAGTTCACCACTAGCCAATCGGTTCTCCAGGTCCTGCAGGTGTTTTACGCGCCCGCCGATCGTATTCCAGTTAGTGATCATACCGCCCAGCCATCGTTCCGTCACATACGGCATATTAGTGGCGATGGCGGCCTTTTTAATTATGTCCTGGGCCTGTCGTTTTGTGCCCACCAAAAGGATTTGCTTGCCCGCGCTGGCGGTTTTAGTCAAAAATACCAACGCGGCCTCAAGTCCCTCAACCGTCTTAGTCAGATCGATTATATGAGTGCCGCCCCGCTTACTATGTATGTAAGGCGCCATTTTAGGATGCCAGCGATCCGTTTTGTGGCCAAAGTGCGCACCAGCCTCTAATAATTGCTTAATATCAACAGCTACCGCCATAATATGTCCTTTCTCTTCAACTCCGGAACCTTCACGTGCCTACACGGCTAACCGCAAAAGAGGATCAAACCCCGAGCCTGCTTAATTAATACATGCTCAGTGTAACAGATACAAAAAGGTTTTTCAACATATACAAAGGACATAATAACACTCAGGCTAGCCTGGCATACATCTTAAACTCGTTAATCAAAGTGTATAATCTGATAAAGATGAAAGAAGTCATTGGCATTATTGCAGCTAGTCTTGTTTTTATTGTTTACACGCCGTATCTACGAGATATATTGTCAGGTAAAAGCAGACCGCACCCTTACAGCTGGTTTGTATGGGGCTTGAACACTGTGATTATCTTTGCGCTACAGCTTAGCCATGGTGCGGGAGCCGGGTCTTACACAACTGCCACAGTTGCAGCGATGTGCTTCGTAATTTGCATTCTGGCAGCCAGGCATGGCACAAAAGATATAACACGCATGGACACAGCTTTTTTGATAACAGCCCTTTTAGCGACAGTAGTTTGGCTGTTTGCAAAGCAGCCTACTTTTTCAATGGTGCTATTAATAACCATAGATATGCTCGGCATCGTACCTTCAGTGCGCAAGGCATGGTACAAGCCGGGGGAAGAGACGCTGTCCTTTTGGACTCTCAGTGGATTAAGACACGTTTTGGCCATTGTAGCATTGCAGAAATATAGCCTGATCACGCTTCTCAATCCTCTAGCCCAGATAGTGACTGACTTAGCGTTTAGCTTAATGCTGATTAGTAGAAGGCGATTCTTCAAGAGCTGAAGGAACAGTTTCCTAGAGTCATAAATTTTTTAGAGCGGCCAGAAACTGCTTAATATCTGTCTCTTGGAGTTCTAATTTTTCCAGGCCGGAGTGGAAACGGATAATTGTGTTCTGGGGTGCTGAAAAGCGGTTAGTTAATTCTTCGGGTTGGAACGGCAAGACTAAACTCCGGGTACCTCCCCATGATTCGCCAATCCGGAAAGTGGAAAGTTTGGCGAAAGCTTTCTCCAGTTCTTCGTCACTATATTTGCGATCAAGTTCAATACTAAATAAACCATTAACGCCTGAAAATTCGCTGCTGCTATCTGACTTCACCTTGTAGATTTTGGTAATTTTCTCATGCCCCTTAATAGACTCAATTAGATGTTCAACAGTGGCTCCATGGGCCCCTAGCCTCACTTCCAGGCTCTCCAGGCCGCGGCTAACCAGCATGGCTGAAAATGGTGATACGGTATAGCCTAAAACTCGGTGATGATAGCTAAATTGTTTAAATAGATCGAGGTTCTTAGTTATTAAAGCGCCCATAAAAACGTCGCTGTAACCGGCCGGGTATTTCGTGAGACTTAGAATGCTAATATCGACTTCATGGTCTAGAGGCTTATAAAGAACGCCGGCTGCCCAGGTATTATCAGCCGAGGTTAAAATGTTTCTGGATTTTGCTATCTTTACCACTGCATCAACGTCGGTAATATCGAAAGTAGCTGAACTTGGCGTTTCTATGTGAATTAGTTTGGTTTCAGCGTTAATTAACTTTGCTAGAGTATTGATCGAGCCAGGATCGTAATAATCACATTTTATGCCGTACTGCCTGTCTAAGTAATCAGCGTACCGCCGCATGGGACCATAAACGCTATCCGGCAGAAGCCAGTGATCGTCTGACTGTAGTAATGTACTTAGTGCCGTAAGCGCTACTAGCCCGCTAGGATATAACAGAGTGTAGTTACCGTTTTCCAGCTTTGAAATTGAGTCCTGAAGTTCATGAAGGGTTGGATTACCCTGAAGACCGTAACCATTATCTACGTATTTAGCAGTTTGTCCCGCTAACACGGGTTCGCCATTACCAGCCCCTCGGTAATCAGCCAAGCTGGCAAAATGCAAACTACTGCTTAAGTGAACTGAACGGGTTACCTGATCATCATCCATGTGCTATAATAGTATCATTAACAATTTATGAATATACAGAGCGCAGCGAGAGATCTAGCTTGATGACCTGCCGGCAACCTGCCTATCATTAAGGTGTTGGTGCCCCTTCTAGTCCCGGGTAACGGGGAAGATATTTGCATGTTATTGCTGCTATCCTTTCCCGTTTTACGGAGAAAGGATTTTTTATGGCAAAGCAGCAAAAACACGGTATTGGTACCAGGTTGGTTCACGGCGGCCAGACCCCAGACCCGCTGACCGGCGCGATCGCTCCAGTACTGGTACGAAGTAAAACCTTCCAGCAGCCGGTCTTTGGCGTGGAATCAAAGTGGCAGTATTCCCGGGCCGCTAACCCGACGCGTAGTATTTTAGAACGGCAACTGGAAGCGATTGTAGGCGATGGTCAGGCTGCTGTATTTGGTACGGGTGACGCAGCTACAACCATGTTCCTGCTCACACTCAAGCCAGGCGACCACATTATTTGTTGCAAAGAGTTATATGGCGGCACAATTCGCCTGCTCAACCAACTGTTTGCCGGTTTTGGCATAAAAACCTCTTATGTTGATGTCGAAGACATTGAGGCTGTTAAAAAAGTCCAGACTAAAAACACCATCGCTATCTGGGTAGAAAGCCCGACTAATCCCCGGCTAGGCGTGATTGACCTGGATAGGGTTGGGCAAATCGCTAACCAGCTTAAGCTCCGCTACATTGTCGACCTCACGTTTTCACCGCCCTGCACTATAGATCCCTTTGAGTGCGGCGCCGAAACAGTTGTCTATAGCCTGAGCAAGTACTTTTCAGGCCATAATGATGCCCTTGGCGGCGCCATTTTAACTAAAAACAAGGGCTTGTACGACCGGCTGCGCTGGCTGCAATGGTCTGTCGGAGCCGTACTCTCGCCCGATGAGTGCTACCATATCATCCAGGGCCTGAAAACGCTTGAAATGAGGTGGATCCGCAGCAGCCAATCGGCCCAGGCCATATCTGAGTTCCTGCAGCAACATGACCAAATCAAGCAGGTTTATTACCCCGGACTACCGGAACACCCCGGACATCAAGTCAGTAAAAGACAAATGAAAAACGGCTTTGGCAGCGCCCTGGCCTTTGACACGGTATCTGATGACCTAAACTTAATCAGGCAATTCGTCACTTACTTGCAGAATAGCCAGTTGGTAGTATTCGGCGAGAGCCTGGCCAGCCCGGAAACCATCCTGGCCCATCCGGCCAGCATGAGCCACCGCAGCCTAACCCAGGAGCACCGCAACAATCTGCAAATTAACAATAACTTCTTCCGACTTAGCCTGGGCTTTGAAGACCCTGCCGACATTATTCGGGTACTAGATGAGGCTTTGGATATCTTTAAACCTGTTGAAGCGCCAGCTAAGAAACCTAAGCCAGTAAAACTGCAACAATACGCCTAACGAAAATTAGCCTCGGGGCAGAGCATCCTTGATATGACGTAAAAAGCCCGCCGTGTCTTTGATTTCTAGCATTGGAAACGATACGTTATGTGGAACCGTCACGTGTGCCATTTCAGCGTATCGACTGCTTCTATGCTCAAGCAAATTTGGATAACATCGGGTCAGTGCTTCTTCATTGGTTTCGCTTGGCTCTGGACTGAATATGCCTTCCCAAATAACCGGTTTTGGATCGGCCATGTAGCGCTTAAACATAGTATCCCGCATATCAGCTGTCGCTTCCAGATAAACGACTGTTGTTAGCTTGCTTAGTGCCTGACGAATGGCTGGATGTGTATGCGCAACACTACCAGTTGTATCAATAATAGTATTCTTCTTTGGTGGACCATTCTGAAGTTCGCCTACAATAGCTTTCATCTTTTCCAGCTCAATTTCCATGTATCTTTTCTGGTTTCGAGCAAATTGTTCGTCATAGGGCTGTCCTAGCCATTTCGCCATATCGTTAATGCCACCGCTATAGCCTAGACTTAGTAACTCATCTGCTACTTCAGCTTCTATAATTTCGTCGCAACATACATTATCAAAGCCGGCGCCTTCCAATAATTCGGACCAACGCGTTTTGCCTACATTCGACATACCTACAACGCATAAGCCAAGCTCGCCGTCATCTAAACGCTGTCCAAACTCCGCCGAAGTTATGGGTTGCAAAGTGTTCATTAAGTTTAGAAATATATCATATAAGTATTAATATAGCAAATCCTTTTCGAGAAATGCTTTGAGTTGATCGTAGGAATTGTCGATTTCCTGGTATCGCTCGGGGTTCTGGCGGAGTTCTTCGAGTTGCTGGGTATTATCCACTTTAATACCGATCTTTTCAAGTATCTCTTCTGCGAATTTTAGGGGCGAGGCTGTGGCTATAATTACGTCGCCTGCCCCGTCGCCGGGCAGAGTGTCGCTGGCGTGCCAGCCGACTGCCGTGTGGGGGTCAAGCAAGTATCCGGTGTTACCGTAAACCTGTTTGATCGTATTTATAGTTTCCTCATCCGTCACTCGGACACCAGTTACTAGCGAACCAGGATTGTCTCCGGTAAGCCGGATGAACCGCGGCAAGTTGTTCGGAGCGTTTACGTCCATGGCGTTGGACATTGTGCGAACGGTTACTTGTGCTTCGTAATTGCCGTCTTTCAGGTACCTGACCACGGCGTCATTCATATTGTTAGCCGCCACGAATTTTCCTATCGGTACACCCATGGCCCTGGCCAGTAAACCGGCAGACAAGTTGCCAAGATTACCGGTTGGCACAACTACCCGTGCAGTCTGGCCTGCCAGTTGTCCATATAGACTTGCGTAGTATGTAGTCTGAGGCAGCAAGCGGCCGATGTTGATGGAATTTGCTGAGGTCAAATTAAGTTTTGCCGTCAATTTATGATCGGCGAAGGCTTGCTTTACTAATTGCTGGCAGTCATTGAAGTCACCATCCACTTCCAGAGACCGGACATTCTTGGCTACTCTGCGTAGCTGCTCCTGCTGCAGCAAACTAACACGGCCCTTGGGATACAGCACCACGAGATCAATGCTCGCTATATTGGCAAATCCATGAGCGATTGCACCCCCTGTATCACCGCTGGTGGCCACCAGTACCGTAGAACGGCGTCCGGCCTTTTGGTTAAAATAGCTCAGAAATGCCGAAAGGTAACGAGCTGCTACATCTTTGAAGGCCATGGTCGGGCCATGGAAGAGTTCCAGCACCTTTTTATCGCCTACATCGACTAAAGGCGTATCAAAGTTTGATGCGCTGCGTATGATGCCTGCGAGGTCATCGGGTGGTATTTCATCAGCCACCCAAGGCGTAAGCATAATTTTTGCTGTTTCCTGCCTGTCTGCACCGACGAGACGAGACACTTCACTATCCGGTAGCTGAGGAATTGTCTCCGGAACATAAAGATTGCCGTCCCGGCCTATGCCTCTGGCTAAAGATTCCTCAAACGAAACGACATCCGCAGGATCGGTCAGATTAACAAACTTCATACCCTGTTATATTACACCGAAACCATGCAGACACAAGCAGCGCCGGAATTGATGACAGGGCTATTTTCCTAAGCTGGTCAGGGTCGCTTCGTCGAATTCTTCCAATGAATCAATAATGATATCGGCAGTTTGGATAAAAGGATGGTCTTTGACTTCAGGCTCTGGCACGGCAATACACTTCATGTGAGCGGCCTTGGCAGCTAGAACACCCGAGGGAGCATCTTCAAAAACTAAGCATTGGCGCGGCTCCACCTTCAGTCGTTTGGCAGTACTTATAAATACACCAGGATGCGGTTTGCCATGCGTTTCGTGTTCAGCCGAATAAATTACTTTAAAGTAGCCACGGATCTTTAAAGTATCGACTACAGTATCGATAATTTTATAGTCTGTAGATGAAGCTATCGCCATCGGTAAAGGCTTGCTTTTAAATAATTCGAGCACTTCGGGCACGCCTGGCTTAGCTTTTCCCCCGTTTTTAACAAGTTCCACAAAATCATCTATAATCAGCGCTTTAATTTCGGCCTGCGAGGCGCCTTTCCACGGCTTCATATGATACCAGTCATCAATAGCATTAGTAATTCCTCTGCCCAATGTTTTACTAAAATCCTCTTTAGTCAGGTCGACGCCCACACTCTGCAAAGCCTTTTTGGAAGCATCATGCCACAATGGTTCGCTATCAATCAGCAAACCATCCATATCGAAAATTACCGCTTTAATCATAGGTTTAATAGTAACAGATAGGCCTCTTTCTCTTCCCTGTTGACCAAGACTTAACAGATGTGTATAATGAAGAATTCATGAAGAAGAGTTTGCACCCCGATAATTACCGCCTGATGGTGTTTGAAGACCTGAATAATGGTTTTCGGTTTTTGACGCGTTCTACTGCCGCTACGGAGGAAACTACCAAATGGGATGACGGCAATGAATACCCTTTAGTAAAAGTCCACATCACTTCCGCTTCACATCCTTTCTTCACCGGTGAAGAGCGTATTCTGGATATTGAAGGCCGTGTCGATAAGTTTAAAGCCCGCGCTGCTGCCGGGGCCGCCAGTAAAGACAAACGCGCTTCTGCAGCCCAGAAGGAAGCAAAGCGCACTGCTGCAAAGATCGCCAAAGCCGAAGTTAAAGCCGAGAACTCCAAAGCCCGCGCCAATCAGTAACTGCATTTAAACTCTCTCGCCAGAACACTAGTTGTTCAGGCGGTTTTTATTTACCTATATACTAAGATAGTGAAAGCTGGGCAGTAGTATGGACCAAAAAGAACAAGAATTACGGGGTGAACTCAAGGAACTGGAAATCAAGCTCCGGGATCCGGCGGTTTTCAGCAATAAGAATTATCCGAAGCTGGCCAAGCGCCAGAGCGCGCTGGAACAGCTTATTTTCTTGTTTGACGAAAAAACTAAGCTCAATAAAGCCCAGGCAGAAGCTGAGGCTCTCAAAAACAGTCTGGATCCTGAAATGCAACAGATGGCAGAGGTTGAATTGGCAGAACTTAACGTCAAAATCACAACAAACGAAGAACGGCTTATTCAAGAGTTAACGCCTCAAGATCCCAATAATGAGCGCGACGTGATTATTGAGATCCGGGCCGCTGCCGGCGGCGACGAATCCAGCCTGTTTGCCGGCGAGCTATACCGTATGTATGCCCGTTGGGCAGAAAATCATCAGTATAAGATCGAGCTTATTAGCGAAAGCCCTAATGAAACCGGCGGCTTCAAAGAAATCGTTTTCGCGGTCCACGGCGATAACGCCTACAGAAACCTGAAATTTGAGGCCGGCGTTCATCGGGTACAACGTATACCTGTCACTGAGAGCCAGGGTCGCATCCACACCTCTACCACCACAGTTGCCGTCCTGCCTGAAGCCGAAGAATCAGATATGGAGATCAACCCGGCCGATCTGCGTATCGATGTCTACCGCAGCGGCGGCCACGGCGGCCAGAGTGTAAATACTACCGACTCCGCAGTGCGCATAACCCACCTGCCCTCCGGCTTAGTCGTATCCAATCAGGACGAAAAATCCCAGATAAAGAACAAAGCCAAAGCCATGAGCGTACTCCGTTCCCGTCTGCTTCAGCGCAAGATTGACGAAGAACAGCGTGAGCAATCAGACGCCCGCAATAAACTAATCGGCTCCGGCGACCGTTCCGAAAAAATTCGTACCTATAATTTCCCGCAGGACCGCATAACCGACCACCGCATTAGCTACAGCCGCTCCAACATCTCTGCTGCTCTGGCCGGCGATATTGACGATCTCATCGAAAAGCTCCAAGCTGCTGAACATGAACTACTTAGCGAAGAGTAAAGTTTGAAACCTAATAGTAGTGCTATGACTACTGACAAATGGCTGAGTAAATCAGCGTTTAGGCTAAAGTCGGCCAGGCTCGGGACGGCGAGGTTGGACATATTAGTGCTATTGGAGGATGTTACGGGTAAAGACCGGGGATGGTTGCTGGCGCATCCGGAGACGGAGATTTCTGCAGATCAAGAGACAGAACTTGAAAAACTACTCAAGCTTAGGGCAAGACATATGCCGCTGTCATATATACGCGGCAAAACGGAATTCTATGGCCGGGAGTTTGTGCTCACACCTGCCGTGCTGGAACCACGGCCGGAAACGGAGACCATGATTGATTGTTTGAAAGACTTGTATAGAAACAGCCCGGCCAGTAAGTCCGGAGCTATGAGATGGCGGATTGCCGACGTTGGTACTGGCAGCGGGGCTCTAGGGATTACAGCCGCGCTGGAGATACCAGGCTCCCAGGTTGATCTATTGGATGTTGACCTCCAAGCGCTCAAAGTAGCGAAAACAAATGTAGATAGATTTACATTAAACATAAGCGTTATAGAGAGTGATTTACTGTCCAAGGCCCATAAAGATTACGATGTTCTCCTATGTAACCTGCCATACGTGCCAGATGACTACCGGATAAACCGGTCGGCTATGCATGAGCCCGCACTGGCTATTTACGGCGGGACGGATGGATTGGATTTGTATCGCCGGCTTTACCAACAGATAACAGCACTGAATAAGCAACCGTTGTATATTTTAACTGAGTCCTTGCCTTTTCAGCATCCGGAACTTCAGGCAGTTGCCGAAAAATCAGGTTATCAAGTAGTCAAAAAAGATGATTTTATACAAGTCTTTTTCCGAGCAAATTAATGGTTTATCCGGCGGCCGGCAAGCTACCTAGGGTAACATCAATGTGCAGATTTTTATCGCCCCGGATAACAGTCAGCTTAACTTTATTGCCAGGCTGGTAAGTGCCGAGCAGACTGGTTAGGCTGTGGGTATGATCAATTTTTGCATTATTCACTTGTGTAATTATGTCGCCTTCATGCAAACCGGCTTTATCGGCCGGGCCACCAGGCAATACCGAAGAATTAGTGCTGTCTGCGCTAGGGATAATAAAAGCACCGCTGGGAACTTTCAGTTTAAACTCTTGAGCCACGTCTGCCGATAAAGGCGTGTAGCGGATACCCAGGTAAGGGCGTACAAATTTACCTGTTTTTTGGACTTGGTTAATCAGACCCCTGATATCGTTAATTGGAATAGCGAAACCAATGTTTTGTGAACCGCTGGCAATCGCAGTATTGATACCAATAACTTGGCCATTAAGATTTACTAAAGGGCCGCCGGAATTGCCTTCATTAATTGCAGTATCCGTTTGGAACAGATTGTCGAGGTTCTCACTCAAAGCGCTATTACCGGAGCTGTCCCCTGCCTGAATGCTACGGCCAAAACCGGAAATAATACCGCTTGTGACGGTGTTTTGAAACTGGCCAAGAGCATTACCAATAGCTACTACATTATCACCGACCTGGACATTTGCTGAATTACCTAAGGCTGCTGGTGTTAATCTGCGTCCTTTGGTGTCGTTTATTTTAAGAAAAGCGACATCTAAGCTATCGTTACCATTAGTTCGGCCTATAACAGATACATATTTAAGTTCGGTGCCATCGCTTAGCGTCACACTAACATTCGTCGTGCCCTGGGGTACAACATGGCGATTAGTAATAATCAACCCGCTTTTGCTTATAATTATCCCCGTTCCAGCCGCCACGGCTTGCTGTGGCCCAGTCGAGCCAAACGGTCCAAAGCTGTCGCTTGAATTAGCGCTAGTTATAGCAACATTGACGCTGACAACGCTCGGTCCAACCGTTCTGGCAATCTGACTGATAAGCTGGCTCCGGCTACTGACAATTTTCTTTTGATTAGTCAGATCCGTCTGGTCAGTTTGGGTATGGCCTTCTAGCCAGGCGCCGGCAAATCCACTTAGCAGAGTAGCCAGCACGAATAATATAACTGTCGTACCACTAAACCTATTTTTAATCTTTGAGCTTGAACCTGTAGCCACTGGAAGTCTGGGTATCGTAAAATGGCGTTTTTTAGTTGAGGTTTTTCCTGCGCTTAACACACTATAGGCACCTAACTGTTTAGCTTTATCTAAATCCTCAGACTGGTCAGTCATTTTTTACGCCCTCTTCTTAAACTACTACGTTACGCCAACGCGAAAATACCAAAACTATCAGGATAATCGCTATCATAATAAAAATAATTTGACGATGCAGGCCTTTATTCAGTCGATTATTGTGGTCCAGATAATACATTATCGCTATCCCGTAACCCAAGGTCCCGAGAATTAAGGTAGCTTGAGCTACCCCCCTATAAAATAGCATCCAGTGACTTAACAGCCAGACAAGCGCTGCTCCGAAGTAACCCCAAATATATGCCAGCATCTTCGCATAAGGCTCGTCAAATATGTCCAGAAAGTGCCGGGCTGCCAGGTAACAAAATAACCCGCTTAGCAGGGTCAAACCATAAGCAGGTCCATTAGCCCATGTCATATATAAGGCGCTAAGAGATGCTAATTGACCAAGAAAAGCCTGAGCAATGACCATTTTTACGGTATTACGCGGCTTAATGCCTACTAACCATGCCGCGTATAACAACGCCCAAACCACACGGACAAGCAAACTGCCGCTGTGGGCCATAAACAATACAACTGATAGCCCTACCATTATGTCAATAGCATTAGCCCGGATATTAGCTGCCCAAAACCTGGGCCGTACAGCAAACATACGCCATTTACTCAAAACGACGATACTGAGTGCCAACGGTACGAAGTTCAGGTGTACCAATACAAACAGCACACCTGGAAATACTAGTACTAAACCGAGATGCAAAAAGTGTGCTATACCGCTGGTTGGCTTAATTGAACGTAGGATTGGCCTCATCACTACCTATAATGATAACAAAGTCGGCGCCATTCGTTTGTATCGTGGTGTCGGACAAGGTATTGGCAGCCTTAATATTAAGGCGCTGTTCCAGGTAGTTCTTGGTGTATTTATTCTTATGCGTGAGATCTACAAGAGTAGTTTGAGTCCAGCCGCTGTGCGGCGTATTACCGACACTTACAACATTATACCCATATGACTTTAACTCGTCGGCTTTCAGTGTAGCAAGCCCTGACATTGTACTGCCGTTCAACACAATTATCTTGGCATTTTCTTTTGTTATATAAGGGTCTTTAAGCTGGCTGCGTATAAATTGGTGTATGGCGTCATATTTAAACAAACCGGCCTTCGGCAATACTACCGACTGGCCATTAATATTACCGCCGACCACATACGGAGTCGTACCATTAGCAGCCAAGCTGAGTGAAGCTGTTTGTGAGTCATCTACTCCTTTTAGAATGCTGTATAAACGGGTGGCGTTATTAATCGATAGGTCAGTTTGGACGTTATTACCAAAAGCATTCATAAGACCAGACAGTTTAAGCGGATTACTCAGAGTGCCAAGCGTGGCAACTTTACCTTTCAAGGCCAGCAGCATTGATCTCTGGCGCTCTGCACGGGCAAAGTCACTGGTAGTTTCACGAGAGCGCGCGTAAATCAGAGCCTGTTTGCCGTCAAAGTTCTGGACACCAGCTTTAGCAAGTACCGGATTATTAGCATTCTCCCAGGCCATGGTGGGGTCAACCAAGTCGGCTGGTACATTAATGCTAATGCCGCCAACTGTGTCTACGGCCTGTTTAAAGGCCTGAAAGTCAACCAACATATTATAGTCAATAGTGATGTCAAGCACATCTTCTACGGTCTTATCGACCATATTGAAGCCAGCCGCTATAGCCCGGCGGTCCGTACTGCCAGCAGTAGACTTACCCAGATATTTAAATTCACCTGTTTCCCAGGCAGCATTCAATTTCATTACGCCTTGATTAGGTACATTAACCCAGAGATCGCGTGGGAGGCTAAGCAAAGTTGACGTATGGTTAACAGGATCTATGCTGGCCACCATGAGCGTGTCTGTCAGATCCGGAGCATCATGGGTACCACCGCCGCGACCCAGAAGCAAAATGTTCACACGACCTCGGCCTTCACCCTTAAGCAACTCTGGGCTGACATTCGCTTTGAGGGCGGCAGCAGTTCCGGTACCGCCTTTGAAAACTTTATGAACTTTGAGATAGCTCTGTGAAAATAACAGCCCCCCCATAGTAATTAGTAGCACTAAGGCAACAGCCAGACCGCGTGATGCGTAGCGCCTCACGTTACGCCACGCCGTAGCCTTATATCTAAATGAATTAGGCGGCGGCGGGCTATCTTCGCCGGGCAGGTCCATGTCGATAGGCGAACGCCTGGCCAGAACTGATGATGGCGAATTAATAACCTCTGGTGGAGATTCTAAAGTCGGTTCTAAAGCAGAAACAGGAGCGGGTCGCCGCCCGCTAATATCATTAAAACGCCGCGACCTAATAGCTGATGAAATATCTTCAGCGGGTCTGGCCAAAAAATTTGCTGGACGCGTAGAAGCCGCCTTCGGCACAGATTGCGGATTTCCAAAGGTTGTTTTTGTTATTTGGCGCTGTTTTTGTGTTGCAGGCCGTTTGAAACTTAACGGATCCATCTCTTTACAACTTCCAATATACATGTATTGCGCTTATGTGTAAAGCCCTTTTATCATATGGTATAGTTATATCTTATATGCAACCTAAAACTAGCGTGGCTCCGGCTGCTCCATCTTTAGAATCAGAGCCCGATAATAAGCGGCCTTCCGGCTGGCGTGAATTAATTTCAACGCTTGGCATTTTGCTGGTAGCGCTGGCGTTAGCACTGTTTATCATTGCTTTTGTATTTCGGTCATACCAGGTCGATGGCCCAAGTATGCAAAACACTTTGCAAAACGCCGATAAGCTAATTATTTGGAAAGTACCGCGTAGTTGGGCGCATATAACCGGTCATGATTATATTCCAGGCAGAGGCGATATAATCGTTTTTTCGCAGAAGGGTCTGAGTGAATTTGGCCAACAGGATAGTAAACAGCTTATTAAACGAGTAATAGGTTTACCGGGCGACCGATTGGTTGTCACTGGCGGAACCTATATAATATATAATAAAGCGCACCCTGAGGGATTCAAGCCCGATCAAACCCTGCCCTATGGCAAAAATCTACCTCCTACTTCCGGAAATGTCGATATTACGATTCTAAAAGACCAGCTGTTTGTCTCTGGAGACAACCGGCCAGACTCATTGGATTCCCGGGCCTTTGGGCCAATCAATGTCAATCAAGTCATTGGTAAATTAGTCCTGCGTGTTTTCCCTATCAGCCAGGCTAAAGCCTTCTAACATATGCTATATTCAAAGGTATGAGTACGGCCCCAAAACGAAGTCCAAAAAGTAGTCTGGGACGGGGCTTTGAAGCCCTGATATCTGATGATTTCGATAAAAGCCTGCTTCTAACCCCTGAAGACCGCATTGAGAAAATTTCGGTTAGCCAGCTGGCAGTTAGCCCTTATCAGCCGCGGAAGCATTTCGACGAGACAGCTTTAGCCGATCTTGCCGCTTCTATTAAGCGTTATGGCGTGGTCCAGCCTTTAGTAGTTACTCCCATTAATGCCGGAAAATATACCCTTATAGCCGGCGAAAGACGCTGGCGCGCCTCTAAAATGGCCGGCCTATCAGGCGTGCCCGCCATCATCCGAAGCAGCAAAGAAATAGAGCAGCTAGAGCTAGCATTGGTAGAAAACGTCCAGCGTGTCGATCTTAGCCCTCTGGAACAAGCTCTGAGTATTGAACGTTTACATGAACATTTTTCTTTATCTTACGATGAAATTGCCAAACGCCTTGGTAAAGCTGCCTCCACCGTCAACAACACTGTCCGCTTACTTGGTTTGCCGCAGCCCGCCCAGGTTGCCCTGACCACTGGTAAAATTAGCGAAGGCCACGCCCGGGCAATTCTGGCCCTTAAAGATGATAATACCCGTCAGGATTATCTGCTAAAAACCATCCAGGATCAGGGCTGGAGCGTCCGCCAAGCCGAGCGTTTCGTTACCAGTGTTAAGGCCGGTACTAAAGAGACAAGAAAAGTCCATGAACATGTCAATACCGAGACCCCGGCCACAGAAGCCCTTAGCAAAAAACTAAAAACTCCTGTCCACATCCGCCGCAGTGCCAAGGGTGGGAAACTCGAAATAACCTTTCACTCCGACGCCGAACTGACCCGTATTATTAACTTGTTCTAAATAGTTAAATAAGGCGATCTTTAACTTCTTTAGATAGGGATTTGTAAGCGCGCGCGCCTTTGCTCCATTTATCGTGTTCGTAGATAGTCTTGCCAAAGCTGGGTGCTTCAGCCAGACGGACATTCCTTGGAATAATAGTCTTAAATAGTTTGTCGCCAAAGTAGTTTTGCAACTCAGTCTGGACCTGCTCGCTCAATGAATTGCGCTTATCGAACATCGTCAAGGCGATTCCAAGCAGTTCCAACCGCGGATTAGTGCTCCCCCGCACAGCCTGGATTGTATTAAGTAGCTGGCTAAGCCCTTCCAACGCATAGTATTCGGCCTGAACAGGAATTAAAACGCTGTCTGCAGCCGTTAGGCCATTTATAGTCAAAAGGCCCAGCGACGGCGGACAGTCCACTATAACGTAATCATAAGCAGCAGTTTGCAGCGCACGCCGGAGAGCAAATTCACGTTGCTTCTGGTTTACAAGCTCCACTTCAGACCCAGCCAGATTGGCATTAGCTGGCAACAAGAATAATTGTGCAACATGACTCTCTACGACAGCATTGATAAGCTGTACGCCACCGTTTAGCACCTCATATGTCGTCTGCTTAGCCTGCTCTCTTAGCACGCCCATACCACTGCTGGCATTGCCCTGGGGATCCAGATCTACAAGCAGCACTGACTTCTTAAAAGTAGTTAAGTGCGCGGCTACATTGATGGCGGTAGTGGTTTTACCTACCCCCCCTTTTTGATTTACAACAGCAATGATTTTTGGTGTCATAATAGCTCCGTTGTCCGTAGTATACCATTCACTGCCTCTATTTTATAATGTAGCTTTGAAGTACTAGCTATTTAATACTAGCCATATAATAACTAATGCTTTAACTCTGTTGCAAATTCCACCCTCCTGAGAAAATCGCTGCTTCCGTCCGGCTGGTTACTAATGCTCGCAAATGTATATCAAGTATGTTTTAATAAATATGAGATGGCTACATTAATGGATGGTTCAGTACACCCCTTAACAGCATCCGTTGCTGAGTCTGCTTCAGGTGAACTACCTCCATTTTTTGCCGAAGATGGCTTTGAGAACGTTATTACGGATTTAAAGGGTCCTTACGAGGTACTGTCTGACGGAGAAACTCGAGTAGCAAGAGTAGCCTATAATGGACTAGGTTTAGTAGTGCGGACAATCGGTACAGATTATTCTGATGAAGAAGCTCCTAGTGGCGTTGAAGATTTAACACATCGAATAAAAGGCCTCGTCCGAGGACTTGGCATTACCGGACTTGAACAAATGGTGAGTTACTCCTTAGAAGACCCAGAAGACCCAATAGTTGTGACAAAAGCTAACGAAGGAGCGACCTTAGACGATCTATCCCTCTCTCAGATTGAGGGAATTACTGAAGATCAGTATGATTCGCTGCTAGATACGTTAGAAGCGGCGGCAGATCGAGGGCTTGCGCCGGATACAGCATGGCCTGGTAATTTCATTTATCATCCTCAGCATGGTTTTGCGCTAATAGATTACACGGCTGTAGACACTGGCGAGCGTGGATTGCAACCCTCACCCCCTGTAGCAGAATTTTGTAAGTTCTTAGGTCTCACAAAAGACTTATTAGATCTATCTGGGAGACACTTACGTGACGACTTGTACAAAAAAGCTTGGCGTGAAGCTCTTCAGAAAGGCTTAACAGTATTGGAGAAGCGTTACCCCAATGCGATCAATGAGCTTCCTGATTCCAGTCAATCTTTACAACACTGGCTATCATTGAGTACCGAGCACTTTGCTATCCACTAAAATAACTTAACTCTTAGACCACTTATTTATGTTTTAACCAAAAAGCACCCTTTTAAGTGTTTAGGGTGCTTTTTGGTGGTGTCGTTCTTAACTATGTTTATTTATTAATTAGATTTTTCGATTATAAGTTTGTATTTGGTGGGTTAATTTGGTGGATCTCACCAGGTTTTTTAATTGCCAGGTGAGATCCGTTTTGGCTTTTCGTTTTTTTTATCAAGTGTTTGTTGGTTCGGATCAGAACCTTTAACAAATCCCGATCCTTCGTCTAGTATCCTCTTCTAAACAGAGGTATGCAAGGCTTTTGAACACAAAAACTATACATTTATTTTAGTCCATAAATGAGTGCCTAAGCTTAAAATTGTGTTGTAAATTGACTTACAAAAAGATGAATCCCCCCAAGTTGGACCTTAATATTGCTTATGCTGACAACGTTATATTTGGTACTAGTCGTTGTTATAATTATAACTTAGCTAAGATTCATTAAAAGTTATCCACAAAGCTTAGTTGCTAAAACTTTTAGATGATCTTTGTAATCTTAAGGGTTGTTTGGTGCTGGCGATGTCCGCGAACGGTACGAACCCGTTTTTTAGCCTTATAACGGATAGAAGTTACTTTATCAGCTTGTATGTCGGCTTCCAAGATGTCAGCTGTGACTTTAACTTTAGCGACGTTTGGTGTGCCGATAGTAACCTGGCTATCATCTATAACCAGTAATGGTTCGAAATCAATACTTTTGCCTGGCGTTTTAACGAGCTCAACCTTGAGTGTTTCGCCTTCCTGCACAATATATTGCTTACCGCCGGTCTGAATAACTGCCTTTTTCATATCCATAGAGCATACCAAAAAAGCCCGCCCCTGTAAAGCAGCCGGCAGCAGACGACAGCTAATTAGGTCTTTAGCTTGGTAATACCGATTATAAGCTCAGCGCCGTTGGTTTTGACGGTTACACTGAAGTCAGTTTCGTCGGAATTAACCGGTGATTCAGCCAGTGTCTTGGCCAATGTTTCCTGTTTTATTATATCTGTTAGGGCTGAATCTTTGAGGAGTTTTGTTAACTCTTCGTCTTGAGTTCCAAGGTCTAGGATGATGCGATCGTCTACTTCCAGGCCGGCTTGTTTACGGGCTTGCTGAACGTTTCGGATTACTTCACGCATCAGGCCTTCCTGTTTTAAGTCAGTGGTAATGCTTTTGTCTATTGACACTTTAAAATTAGTATCCTCAGGGTGTGAGTGGTAAATTTCTTTGACATTTGTTTCTTCAGCGATAATTTCCTCCAGTTCGCCAGATAGTTTTGTACCCGTGTAGGAAAGACTTTTGAGGGGTTGTCGGATTTTTACCATATCTTGAATATCACTTTTAAACATGCGTAAGGCTAGGCCGTGTTCAACAACTTTCCGGGTTCTATCCATATGATCAAGTATGAGTTCATTAATGTGGCCGGTTTCTGGCCAGTTTAGGAGGTGGACGGATTCGCCGCCGGTCAGCTTTCGGTAAAGCTCTTCGGCCAGGAACGGCGTGAACGGCGCCATGATAATGCTCAATTGCACCAGTACGTAGTGCAGCGTACGGTAAGCCAGATGCTTGTCGGTATCATTGCCGCTCTTCCAGAAGCGTTTGCGGCTGCGGCGGACATACCAGTTGCTGGCATCATCTATAAACGGCAGGATGGGCTTCAGAGCGTTGGGCAGGTCATATTTCTGCATATGACGGTCAACTTCTTGATTGAGCTGATAGACGCGACTGATTACCCATTCGTCCAGAGGGTTCGTAAGTCCAGGTGTGGGATCGGTAAGATTACCGTCCCATTCCCATCTGTCCACATCGGCATACAGTGTAAAGAAGTCGTACATATTCCAGACCATTGCCAGTTTGCGGTGAACGTCGTCTACCTCTTTATCCTGCAATGAAAAATCTTCGCCGTTTAACAGCGGTGAGCTCAGGAACAGAAAGCGCAAGGCGTCGGCGCTGTACTTATCCATCAATTCGTTTGGGTCAGTGTAATTGCCATAGCTCTTGCTCATCTTACGGCCATCATTGCCGGCTAGTGTGCCGGTTACAATCACGTGCTCAAAGGAGTTCTTACCAAACAGGCCAACGGAAACTGTATGCAGGTAATAGAACCAGGCCCTGACCTGGCTGACATACTCTACTATGAAGTCGCCGGGAAAATTGTGTTCAAATTTTTCAGTGTTTTCGAACGGGTAATGGTACTGCGCGAATGGCATTGAGCCACTCTCGAACCAGGAGTCTAATACTTTGTCGATTCGCTGATATTCGACACCTTCTATTGTGAAGGATACATCATCTACCCAAGGCCGGTGGTAATCGTCCAGCTCAATTCCTGATAACTCCTTGAGTTCATCATAGCTGCCTATCACTTTGATGTGTTCTTTACCACTCTTATCAATCCCTTTCCAGACAGGCATGGCGGTGGCCCAGAAACGGTCCCGGCTGAGGTTCCAGTCCGGTGCACTTTCCACCGTTTTGGCAAAACGGCCCTGTTTTATATGCTCGGGGAACCAGTAAATATCGCTATTTTGCTCCAGCATTTGCTGGCGTTGGCTCTCGATATCCATAAACCAACTGGGGTGGGCGCGGTACATCAGTTTGGTGCCGCAGCGATGGCAATGCGGGTAGCTGTGCCGGATGTAGTCTATTTTCCAAACCACCCCAGTTTCGTGGAGCTTTTTAGCAATAGTTTTATTGATGTCCCAAACATACTCGCCTTTCCACTCGCCTTCAGTGTAAAAGCCATTATCATCAATGGTGTGGACGACTGGTATACCCTTTTCTTTAGCCAAGACATAGTCCTCCTCCCCGTAGGCAGGGGCCAAATGGACTAAGCCTGTGCCTTCTTCAAGTGTTACATAGTCAGCCGCCCAGACCTTGTGGGCGTTTTTACCACGGTCAGCAAAAAGCGGCTCATACTCCTTACCTATCAGTTCTTCACCCCTAAAGGTTCGCTTTATAGTATACGGGACAACGTTGTGTTTTTCATCTGTTAAAACTTTATCAATCAGCCCTTTGGCAATTACAACTACTTCCCCGTCTACTTCTACTTCAACGTACTCCAGTTTAGCGTTAACGGCAGCAGCGGTGTTAGCAGGCAAAGTCCATGGCGTAGTAGTCCAGACCAAGAGATAGGAGTCGCTGGCTTTGAGCTTTAACTTAACATATACCGAAGGGTCAGTGACTTCTTGGTAGGCATTATCCATGGTCACCTCGGCCTTGCTGAGGGGCGTAGCATCGCGCGTACAGTAAAGAAGCACCTTTTCACCTTCATAGATCTTTCCTGCCTCATAGAGCTTCTTAAAAGCCCACCAGACCGACTCCATATAATCCTTATCCATTGTCTTGTAGGCACCCTGAAAATCGACCCAGCGGCCGATCCGCTCGATAGTATCCTCCCACTCGCTGCCGGTCTGGACCATATTAGCCCGGCAGGTATTGATGTATTCTTCAAGGCTGACTATGGTGCCGATGTCACGTTTATCGTGGATACCGAGTTTCTTCTCTGTAAAAACTTCGGCTGGCAGACCATGACAATCCCAACCCCAGACCCGCTCCACGCGCTTGCCTTTCATGGTCCAATAGCGTGGCACGGCATCTTTAATGGTGCTGACCAGCAGCGTGCCATGGTGCGGCACCCCCGTTATGAACGGCGGCCCGTCATAAAATACATAGGCGCCATTGGCCGGCCGCTGTTCGACCGACTTTTCGAATATACGGTTTTTCTTCCAGTACTTTACGAGGTCTTTCTCGTACTCAATGGCCTTGCGCCGCTTTCCCTTTTCAAACTTCACTGCTTCTCCTTAAAATACAAAAACCCCTTTGCTTACAGGAGTTCCTTGCCGAGAACGGTACCATCCTGTTTTGGGGCTTAATTACGGTATAACGGACCTCTCCGGTGAGTTCTACTGGGCTGACTGCCTTTCTTCTCACTCCTCGCGGTTGATAGCCGCTCCAACGGATTTGCCAAATTGTAACTCAATTATAACACGGCTTATATACTTATAATCTAGGTATATATCTAAGGGTTAGCCACGTAAGCGGTTCCATTGCTACCAAGTGTCTCTCCCGGGACACTTTGTGCTTTTAAGCTATTTGTGGGTACAATATCACCACATATGTATCAAAAGAATAAGTTAGTCCGGGATGGTAATAGTTGGGCGATAAGACTGCCTAAGGCATTACTTCAGCTTAGCGGTATAAAGCCAGGTAGTGAGGTTAAGTTGGAAGTTAAAAGAGGTAGAATTGTTATTTACCCCGCCAGTAAAATCATTAATAAAGATGAGTATGAAAGGGCCAAGCAAGAGGCTAAGCAAGTCTGGGGTGAGGCTTTTGAAGATGTTTGGTTCGAAATATTCGGCATTGATGAATAGTCAACTCACCGTCTAAATACTGTTAGACTCGGGCATAAGAAGCTACTTCGTCGAGTCGCGGCAGGCTGTCACCTTGCCAGATCTTATGGACATAACCGTCAGCCTGTAACACCAGAATAGCTGGGTACTGCATAACGTCGTAAAGCGTAGCTGTAGCGCTGCCTTCCCTGGTATCAATACTGAGAACTTCAAGATGATCAGATTGGTGACGGGTCTGGTAATTTTGGATAAATTCCTCAGTCAGTCGGCCGTGCTCGGAATTAGGACGGTAGAGTATCAAGACTCTCATAGTAATTACAGTTTAGCACATCAACACGAACCCGAAATGGCAAGTCACCGGCATTTTAAATTAATAGACAGTCAGGAGAGCATGTAAAATTTTCCTCCTCTGTGTTATAAAAATGAGATGGAATCCAGACACTCCGTAATCATATCTAAAGCCATACTTGAAGACGCCGAGTCAATTACCAGTATTCAAGCTATAACCTGGCTGGCTACTTACCCTAATGCCGAGTTAAGCATCAGCGAAGAGTCTATTCGCAAGAGGATTGAAGGTACGAACGGCGAAAGAATAGCATCGCGCATTGAAAAATGGCGCTCTATAATTGCATCTTCTGGATCTAAGACCGGTCAAACTTATATCGCCCGAATAAACGATAAAGTCGTAGGTTTTGGTTCAGCCCGCATAACTGAGGCTAACCAGCGTATGATTGGCGCATTATACGTACTCCCAGAGGCACAAGGCAGAGGTGTCGGCAGAAAACTAATGCAAAAAGTCCTGGGTTGGCTCGGTTCCAACCAAGACATTTACGTAACGGTAGCTAGCTACAACCACAAGGCCATAAAATTCTACAAAAGCTTTGGTTTCAGAGTAACTGACAGACCAGTAGAAGACACTGCGGCCCAGGTCAGCGGTGATATAGAAATTCCTGAAATCGAAATGGTTCTTAATTCTTAACTTAGATGGGGCTTAAACGCTCAGGCTTGTGTGCAGTTTGGGATGAAAAGTGAGCACCGGAAAGTAGTCGTACTATATGGTACGACGGAGAGAGGAGCGGAAGTTTTCGCCCAAAATGTGCCAAGCCTGGGTGTTTAGCTGCACCCGGTGGTGGAGCCGCAGGAGGTGCAAACGTAGCAGCTGCCAGCGCGCTGGGTCTGGTTGCCGCAGTTGTAGCACATAGGCGCTGTGTCGTCTTTTTTGATAGCATCATGGGCATGCGATGAACCGGGAGCAACATTGGCAGCCGGAGCTGAGGTGCTCACAGGGGGTGTAGGCTCAACGGCTGTCGGCCCAACAGTTGCTTGCGCTTGCGAGTGAGTATCCGGGTTATTCGTCTCGGGTTCCTGTGATAGCAGATCGCCTTCGCTGAGTAAACTGGTCTGTGCATCCGGCATGTCATCGATTGAGGCCATACCTAGCTCTAACAGATCGTCAAAGTTCAAATAGCTGAGTGCTAAACGCCGGAATATGTAATCTACCAGACTGGATGCGGTGCGAATTTCGGCGTCGTCGGTAATGCCGGATGGCGCAAAAGACATATTGGTCAGTCCATGGACATAGCTTTTGAGCGGCACGCCGTATTGGAGTCCGTAGCTAACAGAAATAGCCAGGGCATCCATAACACCAGCTAAAGTTGAACCTTGCTTGGCGATCTTCATAAAGACTTCACCTGGGGTGCCGTCTTCAAACTCGCCAATAGTGACATAGCCTTTACTGCCGGCAACTTTGAAAGATATGGTCTTAGCATTTCGCATCTTTGGCAGGGGACGCCGGACAGCACCCTTCAGTACAAACTTCTCCGGCGATTCAACCACGGCCGCTACCTCCGGCGCTATCTTTTCTAAGACTTCTTTTTTGGCCATGCTCAGGGGTTGGGCAACTTTACAGTTGTCGCGGTAAATGGCTACGGCTTTAAGGCCCATCTTCCAGGAATCAATATGGATTTGCTCGATATCTTCTACGGTAGCTTCTTCGGGCATATTAACGGTCTTGCTGATGGCACCGCTCAGAAAAGGCTGAACAGCAGCCATCATCTTGACATGGCCCAGGTAATGAATGGAGTTGTCGCCCATGCTGCAGGCAAAGACGGCTTCATGCTCTTTCTGAAGATGTGGCGCGCCAAGGATTGTTTTCTCTTCGTCGATGTAAGCCACAATGGCTTCGATTTGAGGCTTAGTATAGCCCAGAATCTTCAGGGCCCGCGGCACGGTCTGGTTAACGATACTCATGGTGCCGCCGCCAACCAGCTTTTTGACCTTAACCAGGCCAAGGTCAGGTTCTATGCCGGTGGTATCACAATCCATCATCAGCCCAATGGTACCGGTCGGTGCCAGCACAGAGGCCTGGCTGTTACGTACTCCATACAATTCGCCAAGTTCTACGGCTTCGTCCCAGGCGCCGGCGGCGGCGCTGAGCAGTTCTTCGGATACCAGACTGGCATCAATCTTGGAAACTTCAGCACGATGCATTTTTAGCACGTTCAGCATAGCTTCTCTATCTTTGGCAAAACCGCTGAAGGGACCAACACGGTTGGCAATTTTGGCGCTGGTAGCATAGGACTGACCGGTCAGCAGAGCAGTAATAGAGGCGGCAATAGCCCGGCCTTCATCAGAGTCATAAGGCAGCCCCAGCGCCATTAGCAAAGCTCCTAGATTGGCATAACCAATACCCAGTTCGCGGTAAGCCCTGGCAGTTTTCCCGATCGATTCTGTAGGGTACTCACTGTAGCCGACCAGGATTTCCTGGGCGGTAAAAATCAGCTCCACGGTATGAACAAAAGCTTTGATATCAAAAGTATTATCCTCTTTGAGGTATTTAAGCAGATTGATACTAGCCAGATTACACGCTGAGTTGTCCAGGTGCATATATTCGCTACAGGGGTTAGAACCGTTTATACGGCCTTGCTTTGGTGTAGTGTGCCATTTATTAATAGTAGTATCGAACTGCATGCCGGGGTCGGCGCACTCCCAGCTAGCTTCAGAAAATTGGCGCAGCAGCTGGCGGGCCTTAACTGTTTTGACAGGCTTACCATTAGTAACTGCTTTTAAGTCCCAATCGGCATCATCCTCTACTGCCTGCATGAAGTCGTCAGTCACCCGGACCGAAATATTAGCATTTTGGTACTGGACGCTGAAGGAATCTTTGCCATCCAGGCTCATGTCCCAGCCGAGCGTCTGAAGGTCACGGGCTTTGCGCTCTTCGATAGCCTTACTCCAGATAAATTCTTCTACGTCCGGGTGGTCAACATTCAGGATGACCATTTTGGCAGCCCGCCGGGTTTTGCCACCGCTTTTTATAGCTCCCGCGCTGGCGTCGGCACCGCGCATAAAGCTTAATGGTCCGCTGGCGGTCCCGGCACTTTTACCCAGCCGCTCCAGAGAAGACCTTATAGGGCTGATATTAATCCCGGAGCCCGAGCCGCCTTTGAAAATCATGCCTTCTTCCACATACCAGTTAAGAATAGCCGGCATTGTATCTTCGATTCCAAGGATAAAACAAGCACTGGCCTGCTGAGCCCGCTCAGGCACACCTATGTTGAACCATACCGGGCTATTAAAGGCAGCCCTCTGCGTAGCCAGCACATATTTGAGCTCCTCACGAAAGTCTTCGGCTTCGGTTTCGCCCAAAAAGTAACCCTCCTGCAAGCCCTGGCGAGTCACTGTATCGGCTACCCGGTCAATTAGATGCTTGAGCGAACTCTCGCGACTTTTCGTACCGGGCGTTCCGCTGAAATATTTCTGCGCCACGATATTGATAGCATTGAGCGACCAACCTTCGGTAAATTCAACGCCCTTTTGTTCAAAAACATGAGTATCGGTCATAGGATTTTTGATAATTGAATCGCGTTTAGTCCATTTCAGCTGATCGTAAGCTTTCGTCTTTGCAGGTGTAAAAAGCCGTTCTGTCCCTATACTGGTAGTCGTTTGTGCCATATGATTTGTTCCTCCACTATTATTTATGATTTTTTATTATTAATTTAACTCTTTACGTGAATTTACCTCGCTCTCACTTCAAGGTAGATCCAAAATCTCAGGCTGCTATGTGTTTGCCTTGTTTAACCAAGGATAGTTCCTGCTCAAAGCTGGCGATATCCTTGAAGCGTCGGTAGACGCTGGCAAAACGCACATAGGCGACTTCATTAAGCCGGGCCAGTTGTTCCATTACCAGTTCCCCTATATGGGCTGAGCGTACCTCTTGTTCACCACTTGCGTAGAGTTCCTGTTCGATTGCATTGACAACCTTTTCGAGCTCTAAACTGGCTACCGTGGTTTTTTCGCAGGCCCTATACAGTCCGGCTAAGAGTTTGGATCGATTAAACAATTCACGCTTACCGTCATTTTTAATGACGATGAGTTGCGGCCGTTCAAGTCTTTCATAAGTTGTGAATCGGTATCCACAACTATTACACATACGGCGGCGGCGAATGGCTTGACCTTCTGCCACATCCCGCGATTCGATTACTTTAATGTCATCGCTGGGGCATTGATTACATTTCACTTATGTGCCTCCTCTTACCATTAAATGTGCTCAGCTATATGTGTTGGTTTTTCCACATATAGTGCTGCGTGGTTCTAATATACCCCTAGCTGTAGCGCTTTGCAAGTATTTATCGCTGTATTATTTAATACGCCCCGATAGGAGTAAATGCAGGAAATATTAGAAATTTTTATTATTAACTGTCTGATTTAGTCTCAGGTTTTTCATCGTCTTCATCATCTTCAGCTTCATCGTCTTTGCGACGCCGGCTTAAACGACGCAGGAACGAGGGTTTATCAAGATCGTCCTCAATACTGCTGCTAACCATTTCTGGTTGATCTGGTTCATCCTTGTCACTTGCCGTGTTATCTCCAGTTGAAGTGGATTTTGAGTCATCATCGTCATGGATAGACCAAATGCTCGACATAGGAGTTTCCTGGTTAAAGTCATGCGCCTCATTATGGTCATCACCAAGGTTCATATCAATCTCTGACAGAGTTTTTTCATCTTGCTTGGTCGTGACAGTGCTGAGGTTATCAAGCTTAGGACCGGAACTAGCGGCACCGCCAGTAGCTGACTCAGTTTTACGTTTTGCAAAGTACGAAGCATCAAAACCGGTAGCTACCACTGTAATTATAACTTCGCCTTCAAGGTCCGGACTTATAGTTGCACCAAAGATAATATTGGCATCGGGGTCAGCCGCTGTAGTGATGGCTTCGGCAGCAGCATTAATCTCGTGCATTGAGAGGTCATTACCACCGATGACATTGAACAAAATACCGCGGGCCCCGTCTATGGAAACTTCCAGAAGCGGCGACTCAATAGCTTGCTGCGCCGCCAGGACTGCCCGGTTTTCACCGCTGGCCCGGCCTATACCCATAAGTGCCGAGCCCGCTTTACTCATGACTGTTTTAACATCCGCAAAGTCCAGATTTATAAGGCCATGGACGGTAATGAGATCAGAAATACCCTGTACGCCCTGCCGCAGAACATCATCAGCAACCTTGAAAGCTTCCATAAGCGGCGTATCACGATCTATAGTTTGTAATAAACGGTCATTGGGAATAATGATTAATGTATCGACGGCAGTCCGTAGTTTTTCGATGGCAACGTCGGCATTTTTGCGACGTTTTTCACCTTCAAAGGCAAATGGTTTAGTAGCAAAACCGACTACCAGGACACCCAGCTCGTCAGCGATCCCGGCGACAACATGACCGGCGCCGCTACCTGTACCGCCCCCGGCGCCAATTGTTACAAACACCATGTCGGCACCGGCAATTGCCTGGCGAATTTCATCGCGTGATTCCTGAGCGGCCAGTTCACCGACTGCCGGATCGGCACCGGCACCCAGGCCACGAGTAGCATCTTTTCCAATGTGGATTTTAGTGTTGGCTTTAGAGTGATGAAGTGCTTGCGCGTCTGTATTGACGGCTATAAACTCTACGTTTTCGATACCGGCGTCAACCATGCGATTGATAGCGGCCCCGCCGGCACCCCCTACGCCAATAACCTTAATCCGCGCGAATGTCTCGATAGCTGGCTCAACGACTTGTGACATAAACTCCCCTTATCACCAAATCTAACTTGTACAGGCCGTAGTATAACGTAGCCTATATAAAAGTTCAACAAATTTGTGCGGTGTTTTTCACAGCTTTTTACGATAACGACTAATACGCTAAATTTTTATGCGGGCCATATAAACGTTATTATAATAACAACGAGATGTTTGCGTTTTTGTATTCAGTCACTCATCGTACGGATTGACATATAGCTTAAAAAAACTATAATAGTAATCTATGCATGAGACTAGTGGAGGTCCTCCCTCTAATTCGGACTTTTATGACTTGGCAGTTTTAAACCAAGGCCAGGTGCTGGAGCCA